>JAPLKL010000077.1 GCA_026388095.1 Elusimicrobiota bacterium
GGCCGCTCCCCCGGTGGCGGCAGCGCCTGCGGTCGTGGCGCCTGCGGCAGTGGCCGCTCCCCCGGTGGCGGCCGCGCCTGCGGTCGTGGCGCCTGCGGCCACCTTCGTGCCTGCGCCGGGCGCGGAGCCGCCTTTGGCGGAGGTGACGGCCGCGGCATTCGAGAAGTTCCTGGCGGAGGCGCCCTACGGCCGTGAGGTCAAGGCCCTGCTGCGCCTTATCTCGGAGAACGCCTCGTTCGCGCGCAACCGCGTCCTCAACGACGTGATGACGGCCCTGCCCCAGATCGTCATCGACCCGGAGCGGGCGGGGGGCCGGACCTACAGCCGCCTCAGCACCGGGGCGGACGGGGCCTGGACCATCGCCCTCAACAACGGCGTGGTGCTGGTGGAGAAATCCAAGCTGTTCTTCGGCACGACGGCCACCGTGCTGCCCAAGTCCGCCAAGACCTACGCCGAAGCGGGCCTGCCCGCGCCCGCGCTGCAGGCCATGCAGAACGAGGCCGCTCCGCAGAAGCAGGAGAGAGGCCCCTGGGGAGACACCTCCGTCTACGCGGACGGCAGCCGGCGCGCCTCTTTCACGCCCGAAGCCCAGGCCGGAGCGCTGTTGGCCGAACTGGTGCGCCTGGACTCCCGTCTGCGCGCCTGGGACGCCTCGCCCTACGCGGCCGAGGTCGTGGCGCGCACCGCCCAATGGCTCTTCTATGACGCCCTGGTCTCGGCGCGCCGCAGCGACGCCTTCCTGGACCCCATGACGCGGATCGCCTATCGCCAGTGGCTCAAAGATCCCGCCGCCTATCACGACGCGCTGCTCCTGGGCCTGAGCGCGGGCCGCAACGGGGCCGTGGATCCGCGCAAGTTCGACCTGACCGCGGTCTCGGAATTCGACCGCCGCGCCCTGGCCGACTGCGTGCCGGCCTCGGCGGCGGAAGCGGCCTACCGCGATGCTTCGGCGCGGCAGGCTCGGACTCTGGACTTGGCCGCTTACGAGGCCTCCGGCCTCTTCGCCGCGGAAGGCCTGTCCGCCGCGCGCGCCGCGGCCGCGAAGATCCCGGCGGAGCCGGCGCCCAAGTCCCTTTGCCGGCCGGAATGGGCGGCCGAGATGGCCGCGCTGCCCAAGTCCGGGGTCATGCTGGGCGAGGCCGTGGAGGCGGAGAAGCGCCTGCGCCAGGAGAAGGAGTCCCATGTGGATAAGGAATAGCCTCTTCCTCTGGGCGGCTCTGTTGTGCGCGGCGCCCATGCGGGCGCAGGAGGCGGAGCCCGCCGAAGCCCCATCGCCCAAGGCCAAGCACATGCTCTACCTGGCGCCTTCGCACCTGTTCGCCTGCGAGATGCCCACCGGATGGCAGGCTTTCGAGACGGAGGATGCCTTGGGGCCCGTGGTGCGCCTGCTGGGGCCGGACAACCCGGCCGGGACTTATCGCACGGGGTTCTCCGTGCGCTGGATCGAGAAGGGGAACCCCGGCTACGTCGAAGCCAAGAAAGCCGTGGACGAGATGCGCCGCTCGGACCCGGACACCAAGCGCAGCTCCACGGGGGTCACGCACATGCGCGTGGGCGGGCTGTTGGCGCGCCTCTTCGAGGTGGTGGAGACCCGGGCCCTGCCTCTGGAGCGGCTGCCCGCGGCTGAAGAGCAGCTCCACCACTACGTGGCGGTCGTCCCCAGCGGCCTCAACTATTATCTGGTGAGGCTCTCATCCGCGCGGGAGGTCTACCTGGACTTCCGCGAAGACTACATGCTCTGTCTGAGGACCTTCAAGCCCCTGGGCCGCTGACCCCCTGGGGCGATGCCGGCGCCCCTTCCGTCCGAGCCTCAACTTTGTGATAATGAGTTGGGTTCGGAGGGAACATGGGATCGTGGACTCGTCTAGGGCTCGTCGTCCTGCTCCTGTCGGCCGCGTGCGGCTGCGGCGGGTTGCAGGAGACGGTTTCCGTCGCCAAGAAGGTCCCGGTCCTGCGCAGCGTGCGCTGGTCCAAGCCCGAATACGCCGCGGCCATGAAACAGCGGGGCCGGTTCGCCCCCCACGTCGAGTTCTTCCGCAGCGACGAAGGCGTCTGGGGGGCGGATAAGCGCCTGGGCGCGATGTGGGCCTACGATCCGCCGGACGGGGTGGAACTCGACGGCCTGGCGGTGGCCCCTGGGACCGGGCTGGTCGTCCTGGAGAGCCCGCAAGAGGGCGGGCAGTCCTTGGTCCTCATCGACTCCGCCGGCCGCCCGATCTCCCGCAGCCCGGTCACCGGCCCCTTCACCGCTCTGCAAGCCGGGGAGCTCGGCGGCCGGAAAGTCTTGCTGGCCTGGGGGCAAGATGGCCTGCAGGTCCTTGACCTCTCCGGCCTGCCCGTTTGGAAGGAGAGCCTTCAGGCGGAGCGCGCCGCGCTCGCGGATATCGGCGGCGACGGCGGCGGGGAACTGGTGGCGGGCACGGGCGGCCCAGGCGCGCTCGCGGCCTTCGCCGCGGACCGCCGGAAGTTGTGGTCCCGGGGAGACCTCCCGCAGGTCCTCGGCCTGGCCGCGAGCCGCGGCTTTGTGGCCGTGTTCGCAAGCTCCGCGGGCGTGTCGAGCAGCCTCATCCTGGACGGCCAGGGCCGGACCGTGGCGCGCTTCAGCGACGAGACGGCTCCGGAGCGGGGGGTCTTCCTGAGCCCGGAGGGCCCGGCCGTGTTCCTGGCCCATGTGGGCTCCAGCTTCCAGTCCGGCCGCGACCGCCTCAGGGTCTCGCGCCTCGTGGGCGGGGCCCGAACCGTGGCCGCCGAGGCGGACATCGGGCCCACGCACGTGGTCGACATGATCGCCGCGGACTTCAACGGCGACGGCCGCAAGGAGATCGCCCTGGCCACGGAGAACGGCTGGGTGTTCGTGTATGACGAGCACGCCCGTCTGCTGGGGGAGCGGCATCATTCCGGCGAGGTCCCGCATCTGGCCGCGGGCGACATCAACGGCGACGGCCGCGACGAGCTGCTCGTAGGCGCGGCCGGCGCCAACTCCCGGGTCTTCGCCTATGGAGTGATCACCAACCCCGAGGCCAAGACCCTGAGGATCCCCCAATCCTCAGGTAAGCCGTAAATAGCGCGCGCGAGCTATGCTCGCGCGCCACCGGCCGGCGCGAAGCGGCGGCCGGCAGGGCCCAAGACGGCTTGCCGCCGGCCTTCGGCCGTCGGTTGCGCCCCGACACAACGGCCGTCGGGGCGCTCGTAGGTGATGCGGGCGTACTTATCACCGCTATCAACAGGTCGGCTGGATTACTTGCGACGATTATCCACAGGCAGGCGCAATTGCGGGACTGAGCACCGCCCACCGCGCTTGCTCGAAGACCTCGAAAAAGGCGAACTCTCGCAGCTTGGTGACCATATAACCCGCGTGGCTGACGAGTTTGGCCGCGCGGCAGAGTAGCCGGAAACGTAGATTCTTGACCTCTAACTTCTCCCACCCCTTGGGCAATGCGACATTTTTGAAAGTCTGCACCAGATTGTAGGCGATCAAGCAGACCTGCAAGAACGCCGCATTGGCCATCAATTGCCCGCAGGGAAGTCGGTCAAGCCCGAAACCATCTTTGAGCTCTCCGATGGCCTTCTCCATGCGGCCACGGTCGTTGTGGTGATCAAGCACTTCCAACGTACTCATCGCTTCTGGAAGACTCGTGATGATGGCCCGATGCTTGATCGGGTTCTTGAACAACTCGAGTTGACCGCTCAGCTTTTTAGTCACGATCAGGCGAAAGGCGGGGAGGCACTCATGTTTGGACTTGTGCCCCATGACGTGAACCGTCTCCGCCAAGAGAAAGCTCTCTTCGCCCCGGATCACCAGCTGCCATTTCTCGTCGGGGATCGCCTCAATGCTCGCCATCACCGCCGCGTCCAGGTCCGCGGTGATCGAGAATTCGATGCCATGATTGTCGCAGTAACGAAGAACCTCGGCGTTATAGGCCGCGCTATCTGATCTCAGGCGCAGCTTTATGCCTTGCGGCAATAAACGCCGGCATTGCGCCACCAGGCTTCGCAGGTGCGACTGCGGCGAGCTGTTACCGGGACGGAACACACCTGAAAGAAAGACGTTCGGCTCATCCAGCCACGCCAACAGTGGATTGTAACCGTCGAACCCTTTATAGGTTTTCTGGGCTTCTTTCTTGTCCGCCTCCACCAAGCTCGAGTCGATGTCCAGCGTCACATGTCCGCGACGCTGTCTGGCCAGCAAGCGCCGGACTTGCCGCGCGTTGACGCGGCCCATTCGGCTGATCGTGCGATGCCCATGGCGCCGGAGGAAATCGCCCAGGCTGTTGGGCGCGGGAAGATTATCCCACAACCAGCCTTGCAGCCCGCCGTCTTCTCGCAGAAGGCGAGTATCTTCCAAGCTTTCGCCTCCGGCGATCAGCGTCAGCGCCAGGCTCATGACATAATCAGATGTCCGATATTTCCCTTGGCGCTCCCATATCCCGGATATGGCGTCCAGGTCGCGGATCAATTTGCTTCGGTGGGCGAGCTCCGTCAGCAACGGCAGGCCGGCAAACGATGTCATCTTCTCGGCCGATTTTTCAACTTTCCAACCATGCCCCAGTTGCGCTATCATCTTTTCACCTCGCGGGTGAAAAGTTGACGCTTTTCACCGATGTTTCCCTACCGACGGGACGCGAGGTATTCTATTTCTTATCGGATTACCTTGTCCGAGGATTGGGGGGATCCCTGGGCCTTGACAAATTTTGGCCGACCTGTTATAAAGTAGCCTTCGCGCCGAGGAACGCTCGCTTCCGGAGGACCGCCCATGGGGGCGCCCAGAGCCCGTCTCGGCGTTTTTCTTTTGCTGGCCCTCTCCCCGGCCCCGGCTTTCGGCCGGACGACCCCGCTTGCCGACAGGATCCCATCCCCCGCCGCCGGCGCCGCCCCGGCGGCAGCGGCCGCAACGCTGCGGCCGTGGGAGGCCCCGGCGCCCCGGGCTCTCCTGCCGGATGGGCGGCCCATCGTCATCGACGCCGGCCACGGCGGCCAGGATTGGGGCGCCACGGTCGCCGACCGATATGAGAAGGACATCACGCTCGCGGTCGCGCTCAAGCTGAGGGACCGCCTCCAGGCCCTGGGCTTGGGGCCGGTGCGCATGACCAGGGACTGCGACGAGTTCATCCCCCTCAACGGCCGGGTCGACGACACCTCGGCCTGGGGCGGCGGGCTCTTCATCTCGCTGCACGCCAACAAGGTGCTCCGGCGCGGCCCGCACGGCGTCGTGGTCTACGCCTTCGGCAGAGGGCGCGGGCGCAGCAGCCGGCATCACCGCCGCTACCGCAAGGTCCCGCCCTTGCCGGCGCCGCCGAGCGAGCAGGTGCGCGCCGGCGCCGCCCTCGCCGCGCAGCTGGCGCGCGGCCTGCGCCGGGACGGCCTGCGCGTCGAGGCCTTGGAGCGCGCCGAGTATTACGTGCTCAAGAATCCCCGCACGCCCAGCGTGCTCGTCGAGCTCGGCTACCTGAGCAACCCGGCCGAGGCCAAGCTCCTGGCCGACCCGGAGTACCAGGACCGGCTGGCCGCCGCTCTGGCGGACGGCCTGGCCGAGAACATGGCGCGCCGGGCTGCGCCCGCGCCCGCGGGCGCCCTGCAGGCCAAGGCCGGCTCAGGCGGCCGCTGAGCTCCGGCGCACGGACCGGAACCAGAGGTAGGCGCAGAGCCCCGCGAAGAACAGGAAGGAGACCGTCTGGGACGCGCCGTCCGAGCCGTAGAACGGCGTCTTCACCCATTCCTCGCTGAAGCCCGGGACCAGGCGCATGGCCGCGCCCAGCACTCCGCCCAGGGCTCCTCCGGCCATGAGCCCTGAGGCGATGATGACGCCGCGCTCGCGCATGGACCGGCCGGACTCGCCCTTGTGCTTGGCGGCCCGCTCGTTGATGGCGTGGTTGAGGATGCCGCCGACCAAAGCCGGCGTGTTGAGCTCGAGCGGCAGGTACATGCCCAGGGCGAAGACCAAAGCGGAGACCTGCAGCATCTCCAGGATGAGCGCGACCGCGGCGCCGGCGCCGAAGAGGAGGTAGACCACGGGCTGGCGGTTCATGAAGCCTTCCACCAGGGCCTTCATGAGGGAGGCCTGGGGCGCGGCCAAAACCGCCGACTCGGGCGCGCCCGCGGGCGCGTCGCCGAAGTAGTAGCCGGCCTTGGCCAGCATCACGATGGTCAGGCCCGAGGCCGCGGCCGCGGCCAGGATGCCCAGGAACTTGACCCGCTCCTGCACCGCCGGCGTGGAGCCCAGCCAGTAGCCGGTCTTGAGGTCCGTGATGGCCTGTCCGGAGGTGGACAGGGCGGTGCAGACCATGCCCGCGATGGCCATGACGAAGAACATGCCCGTGGTGCCGGAGAGGCCGAACTTGAGCAGGACCACGCTGGAGACGATGATGGTGAGCATGGTCATGCCCGAGACCGGATTGCGGGCCGTGGTCGCGATGGCGTTGGCCGCGACCGAGGTGAAGAAGAAGGAGAAGAGCAGGGCCAGCCCCAGGCCCGCCAGCGCGATGGACCAGGTGGTGCCCAAGGAGCCGAAGAACACGCCCGAGGCCAAGGTGCAGAGCACCACGCCCACCAGGATGGTCATGATGGAGATGTCCTGGTCGGTGCGCTCCAATCCGGCCTTCTTGTCTCCCTGCTGGAAGGCCTTGACCGCGATGGACAGGGAGCCCAGCACGATGCGCAGCGACTTGATGATGCCGATGATGCCGGCCGTGGCGATGGCGCCCACGCCGATGTAGCGCACGTAGTTGCGGAAGATCTCTCCCGCGCTCATGAGCGCGATGGATTTGGTCGCGGGGTAGATCGCGGCCTCCGGGAAATGGCGGCCCACGAACCAGATCAGGGGCACGAGCACGAAGTTGGCCAGCACCCCGCCGGCGCAGAGGATCATGGAGGAACGCAGCCCCATGACGTAGCCCAGCCCCAGGATGAAGGCGACGGCGTCGAACTTGGCCACGACCTTGGCGCGTTCGGCCAGGGCGTGCATCGGGGCGAGGAACTGGAAATCCAAAGTCTCCTTCCAGACCTTGAAGGTCGTGACGAAGAAGTCGTAGATGCCGGCTAGCGCCGTGGCCTCCAGAAGGAGGCGCGCCTGGGTGCCGCCTTTCTCGCCGGTGACCAGGACCTCGGTGATGGCCGTGGCCTCGGGGTAGGGGAACAGCCCGTGCATGTCGCGCACGAAGTAGCGCCGCAGGGGGATGAGGAAGAGCATCCCCAGGCAGCCCCCGGAGAGGCAGATGAAGATGGTCTGCAGAGGATGCGGGTTGAGGTGCAAAGAATAGAGGGCGGGCAAGGTGAAGATGGCGCCGGCCACTACCGAGCCGGAGACCCCGCCGATGCCCGTGATGATGACGTTCTCCAGGATGCTGGACGGGCGGGAGTAGAGACGGGCCATGCCGATGGCCAGGATGGAGATCGGGATGGCGGCCTCCATGACCTGGCCGACCTTGAGGCCGGAGTAGGCCGAGGCGACCGTGAAGAGCACGCAGAAGAACAGGCCCCAGCCCACGGAGCGCCAGGTGGCCTGCGGCATTTGGGCGGCCGCCGGCACCATCGGGCGGTAGGCCTCGCCGGGCTGGAGGGGTTCGTAGGCGTTCTCAGGCAGGGACTTGGTGTGCGCCGATTCCATGGGTTCTCCTATATCTGCCAGAGTCTGAGGCCCAACTCGGGGATCAGGCGCCGCTCGACGGAGCCTTTGAGCACGCGCAGGGTGATCTCGCAGGTCGGCATGACCACGGCGCGGAAGAGGTGCCCGCCGCGCATGCTCATGTCCTTGAGGCTCAAGGCCGCGTGCGCGTGGACGAGGACGGAGCCGTCCTCGATGCGCGAGACGTTGCCGCTGAGGGAGATGATCTCGATGGCCCCGGAGAAGGTCTCCTTGTGGTACTCCTTGGAGGCCGGGTCGAAGTGGCCGAGCTCGGCCTCGCTGACCGCCCCGACGCCGGTGAAGAAGCCCGCCCCGACCTTGAGCTCGGTGAGGGCGGCGGTGAGGCCCGCGATCAGCTCCTCCCCCGGCAGCCCCTTGAAGACCCAGTAGCCGTCGCCCATGCCGCGATACTTCATGGTCTCGTCCCCCTTACGACCATTATGCCAATTTGGTATGGTACAGCCAACAATGGCCAGGCGCAGAGCGCAGCTCGTCGTCGAGGCCCCGCCTCCGGCTTTCACGCCGCTGCTGCCTCGGTCCTTGACGGTTCTCCTCATCCTGGCCTGGTTGGCCGTGCTCGCCAGGGGCTATTGGCACAACCTGGTGCTCAGGCCGGCCGTGCTCGGCGGGCTCTGGGACATGCTCGGCGGGGCTCTCCCGCAGGTCGCCCCCGCCCTGGCCGCGCGCCTGCCCTGGCTGGCGGCGCTGTGGCTGTCGGCCGCGGCCTTGGGCATGTTGTGGGTCAAGGGACTGCGCCTCCAGGCCGGCCGGGGGGAGACCTGGCTCATCGCCGCGGGACTGGGCTTCGGGACCCTCTCGCTCATCCTGCTGGGCCTCGGCGCGGCCCGGCTGTACAGCCCGCCCGTCCTGAAGGCGGCCTTTTTGGCCGCGGCCTGCTGCGCGCTGGCGGGCGCGCGTCGGTGGTGGGCCTGGCTGCCGCGGCTGGAGCCGAGCCCGCGGGAGCGGCTGGGTCCGTGGGAGGGCGCGGCCCTCTGCCTGCTGGCCTTGGGCTTGGTCTTCGAGCTTTGCGGGACCATGACCCCCGAGATCTTCTACGATTCCCTCGTCTACCATCTGGCCTTGCCCAGGCTCTATCTGCTCAAGGGCCGCCTGGCGGCCGTCCCTTACAACATCTTTTCCGGCACGCCCCTGGCCGTCCAGCTGCTCTACGGCCTCTGCCTGTCCTTGGCGGACGAAAAGCTGGCCAGCCTCCTGCACCTCTCTTTCGGCGCGGCCGCGGCCGCAACGGTCTACGCCATCGGCCGCCGATGCTTCTCCCGCGCCGCCGGCCTGCTGGCCGCCTGCGCATTCTTCCTCTGCCCCGCGGTGCTCTACGCCGGCTGGGGCTGCGGGGTGGACTTGGCCGCCGCTTTCCTCTGCGCCTGCGCGCTTCTGGTCATGCTCGCAGACGGCGCACCCTCGGCCGCCGGGCTCCTGTTGGGCTTCGCCTGCGGGGTGAAGTACAACGTCCTGCCTGTGGCCGCGGTCTTGGTCGCGGTCCATGCCTGGCAGGCCCGGCGACAGGGGCGGCCCTGGCGCGGCGCCGCGGTCATGGCGGCCGCGGCGGCCGCGGCGTTCTCGCCGTGGCTGGTCAAGGACGCGGTGCTCTTCGGCAACCCGCTCTACCCTTATCTGCGCGGGCTCTTCGGCGACCCGGGGTGGATCGCGGACTGGCAGGCCTTCGTCGCCGACGTGGGAAACCGCGGCGCGGCCGAGACGCTGTTCACGGGCGCGGGGCTGCGGGGACTGCTCCTGCAGCCTTGGACGACCTCGGTGGGAGTCTGGCCGCTGGGAGACTGGCCCGGGCCGGTCTTCCTCCTGGCCGTGCCCTGGCTCCTGCTGCTGCGGCCGCGGCGTCCCGAGGCCAAGGCCGTGCTGGCCGCGGCGGCCGGCGGCTACCTGGCCTGGGCCCTGGCCACGCGCTGGGTGCGCTACATGCTGCCGGTCTTGCCCCTGCTCGCCCTGTGCGCCGCTTTGGCCGTGGAGAGCGGGGCCTGGCCGCGCTGGCTGCGCCGCCTGGGCTGGCTGCTCATCCTCTACGGCGGGCTCTTCGAGATCCAGGCCGCCTTCAGCCAGGGACAGTGGTCGGGACAGTGGGACTGCCTGACCGGGAAGGTCTCGCGCGCGGATTACCTCAAGACCCAGCGGCCGACCTATCCCCTGCCTTACTTCGCCGCGGCCGAGTTCATCAACCGGGCGCTGCCGCCGGACGCCAAAGTCTTGGTGCTGGGCGAGTCGCGGACCTATTACATCGAGCGCGACTGCATCGCGGCCACGGTGTTCGACCGCAATCCTTTCTGGGCGGCGGCCGAGCAGGCCCGCGACGGCGAGGACCTGCTGGCCAAGGTGCGGGCGCTGGGAGTGACGCACGTGTTCGTGAGCGCCGAGCAGCTCGTCCTGCGCAAGGATTCGCCGGGCATCCTGCCGCGCGAGACCGCGCGCCGGCCCGCCTTCCGGGAGTTCTGGTCGCGCCACCTCAAGCCGGTCTTCGACGACCGCGAGGGTCCGGGCTCGAACCAGCACTTCCTTCTGGTCTGCGAGGTGGTGGACCGGCTCGACCCGGCCGCGGCGCCCGCGCCGGATCCGGTCAGCGACGTCCTCGCCATGCAGGAGCCCGCGCGCCGGGACTAGGCCGCCGCCTCAATCCACGAAGTTCGATTGGGCGATGAAGTTGCCGTTGTTGGCATCGGGCAGATAAGGCATCCAATGCCGGCCGGTGTCGTCTCGGACGCGCGCATTGCCGCCCCAATAGAAGCGCAAGCCCGCCTGCAGCGAATAGGTCGACAGCACCGAGGCATTGCCGCTCTTGCCCGGCGCGATATTCGGCTTTGCGAAAGCGAGGTCGCCGAACAGAGCGAGATGATCGGTGATCGGCACTCGGGCGTCCGCCCCGAAGGTGTACTTGAAGGGGTGGCCTCCCAACTGGATGACTCCGGTCCGCCCGTTCGTGATCGTGCCGCCGATGCCCGGCCCCAGATAGGCGGATAGGCTGCCGCCTTCGGGCAGATGGTAACGATAGAAGAAGTTGAGTTGGTCCACGGACCGGTAGATGTCGACCACGGTCGCCGAGCGGGGCACGTCGGCGTCGCCTTGATGCAGCACCCCCCACATCCCGACTCCATGGGCCCGCGTGATGTCATAGGATGCCTTGAGGCGCCATTGCCGCAGCGTGAAGATGTCCGCCCGGGTGCCGGCGGAGCGGTTGGCCGAGAAATCGTGAGCCGCGCCTAGCCCCCAGCGCAGCCACCAGGAGCCGGAGGGATCCGGCCTGCGAAACAGTCCCAGGGAATAGAATTGTTGCTGCTGCACGGTGTAGTCCGGCGAGGCGGAGGCGCGGCCATTGAGATCGAATTGGCCGTAGCTCCACGCGAACTGCGCGCCGAGGCCGTACTGCTCCAGGGCGGGGATCGGCGCCGCGGCGTCCACGCCCGCCGACCAGCCGAGATTCTCCGGGTAAGAGCCGTCCGGGCTCGAGTGCCAGGATCCGGCGGCGGCCAGCACCGTGCCGCCGACGCAGCCCCAGCGCGTGCAAAGCCAGTCGTTGCCGTCGGAACCGGTCCGGCTCGGGGCCGTCGCGGCGCTGCCGGGCTGGACGCCGGAGAGTTCGGCGCGCTCGGCCGGGGACAATCTCTCGATCTCGGCGCGCGCCGCGGGAGAGAGCTTGTCGAGAGCCGACCCCGCGCGGCTCGGCCTCGCGGCCAGCGCGACCAGCAGCAGCGCGGCTGGGAGTGATAAGAGGATATGTGTTCTGGTCATCTGGCTCCTTGATCGCTTCGGATGGGCCCCTGCAATATATTAAATTAGCCCCGCTGTCGACATCATGGCCCGGCTGATCCCGCTCGTCGCCTCCGGCCGACGATGACCTGCCCGCCTAGCAGGCTGCTGATAAACCCTCCAGCGGAAAGGACTGTCCGGACACAGTCCTTTCGGTAGCGGGCAACAGTCCGTCCCCGAACTGGCGAGCCGAAGGCTCGCCAGTCGCGCCGAAGGCGCCATCCTTCGTGCAACCTGTCGGCTGGGTTCTGCCGCCCCGCTTCGCGGGTCGGTTGCGCCCGGCAGACGGCCGCCGGCTATAATACCACACACGGCGCCAGGGTTTACCCCGTCAGGCCGTGCGGGGTTATGGCTCCTACAATCCGGCTAGCTCCCTGGACGGGATACTCATGATGGGCTATACTCAGGCCCAGGAGAACCGACATGAAGACCGCCCTGGCCGCTGCCCTCTGTCTGCTGCTCAGCCCCGCCGCCGGCCGCGCCGGCGCGCTCGCCGACGCCAAAGCGGCCTACGGCGCCGGCGACTACGCCAAGGCGCTCCAACTCTACCAGCCGCTGGCCGACCAGGGCGACTCCGAGGCGCAGTTCCAGGTCGGAGTCCTGTACGAACAGGGCCTCGGCGTGGACAAGGACGCCATCGCGGCGCGCCGCTGGTACGACAAAGCCGCCGTGCAGGGCCATCCCGGGGCGATGATGTGGATCGGGCACACCTACGCCGAGGGTGACGGGGTGGGCCAGGACTACGCGGAGGCGATGGACTGGTACAGGAAGGCGGCCGAAAAGAAATACCCGCCGGCCTGGACCGCCATCGGAGGGCTTTACGTCGACGGCAAGGGCGTCAAGAAGGACCTCAAGGAATCGGTCCGATGGTACCGCAAGGCGGCCGAGGCCGGCGATGCCACGGGCATGGTCGACCTCGGCATCGCCTACCGCGAGGGAGACGGCGTGCCCAACGATTTCAGGCAGGCCGTGAAGTGGTCGCGCAAGGCGGCCGACCTGGGGTTCGTCCCCGCCATGAACAACGTCGGCTGGCACTACCTCACCGGCAACGGCGTCGAGAAGGACTACCAGCAGGCCTTCAGCTGGTACAAGAAGGCGGCCGACCTGGGCGACGCCACCGGACAAGCTTCCTTGGGGCGCATGTACTTGAACGGCCACGGCGTGCCGCTGGATTACGGCGAGGCGCTGCGCCTGTTCCACCTCGCGGCCGACCAGGGCGATACCGACGCCATGGTCAACATCGGCTGGTGCTACGACCACGCCTACGGCGTCAAGCGCGACTCCAAGCAGGCCGTCGAGTGGCTCCGGAAAGCCGCCGACGCCGGCGCCGCATCCGCCCAGCACTATCTGGGGACGCTCTACTACAACGGCGACGGCGTGCCCCAGGACACCGCCGCGGGCTGCGGCCTCTTCCGCCTGGCGGCCGCCCAGGGCTACGGCGATTCCATCGCCCTGCTGCCGCGCTGCCCGCAAGAAGGCGCCCAGGCTCCCGCGGCAGCGGCCGGCGCCTCTCCCGCCGCGCCGGCCTCCGGTCTGGACGCTCCCGCTTTCCGCCTCAAGCCGCGGCCGTCCGATCTCGCCGTCATCGTGGGCATCGAGAACTACCGCCGGGCGCCGCGGGCCGACTTCGCCGAGAACGACGCCGCCGCCGTCGAGGCGAACCTCCTGGCTCTGGGCTTTCCCCAGCGCAACATCATCCGCCTCATCGGCGACGACGCCACGCGCTCGCGGATCCAGGCGTATCTGGTCGAGTGGCTGCCCAAGAACGTCAAGCCTGATTCGACGGTCTTCTTCTATTACTCCGGCCACGGCGCGCCGGACCCGCAGAGCGGCGAGGCCTATCTCCTGCCTTCGGACGGGGACCCGTCCTTCCTGAAGACGACGGCCTATCCCTTGAAGGAGGTCTTCGCGTCGCTGGACCGCCTGCCGGCCAAACAGGTCGTCGTCGCGCTGGATTCCTGCTTCTCGGGCGCGGGCGGGCGCTCCGTCATCGCCCAGGGCGCCCGGCCGCTGGTGACCCGCATGACGGCGGCGGACACCGGGCGGCTGGTGGTCTTCGCCGCGGCCCAAGGCGAGCAGATCGCCGGCAGCAACAGCGCTGACGCTCACGGCCTGTTCACCCATCATTTCCTGCAGGGGCTGGCCGGCGGGGCCAAGGGCCGCTCCGGCCGGGTCACGGCTCGCGGCCTTTACGATTACCTCAAACCGCTGGTCGAGGACGACGCCCGGCGCGAGAACCGCGAGCAGTCTCCCACCTTGCGCGGACCGGGGGAAGCCGAGCTGGTCAAGTTCTGATCCGACCGTTTCCCTATGGCAAACCGGGGCCGTCTCTGCGCCGCGGCGGCGGCGTTTCTCGCGGCGGCGTCTTGCGCCGCGGCGGCGACCGGGATCCCTCCGGATAAGACCGCCGCCCTGCAGGCGCTCATCGACTCCAAGGTGAGCGACGCCGGCATCCCGGGCGCCCTGCTCGCGGTGGAGACTTCCGACGGCAGCTGGATCGGCGCGGCGGGGAAGGCCGACCTTTCGACCGGCGAGGCGCTCAGCGCCGGCATGCAGGTGCGCCTCGCCTCCATCACCAAGACCTTCACCGCGACGCTCATCATGCGGCTCGTCGAGCTGAGGAAGCTCTCGCTCGATGACACGGTCGAGCGCTGGCTGCCGGGAAAGGTCGTCGGCGGCGACCGGATGCCCATCCGGATGCTGCTCGACCACACGAGCGGGATCTACGACCATGAGGCGGCGCTCTCGTTCTTCATCCAGCATCTGACCGACCCGGCGCGCGAGTGGACAGCCGCCGAGCTCCTCGCGTTCTCCAACGCCCACGGCGTGGAGTTCCCGCCCGGAGCGCGGTTCAGCTACACCAACTCCGGCTACTACGTCCTGGGGATGATCGCCGAGGCGGCGACGGGAGAGCGCGTCGCGGACCTCGCCTCGCGGCTCCTCTTCGGGCCGGCGGGGATGACGCGGACCGCGCTCACCGTAGACGGGGCGCTCTCGGCGCCCTACGCCCGCGGCTACTCATGGCTGCCGACGACGGGGGCCGTCGCGGACACCACCGATTGGAATTTCTCATGGGACTGGACGGCGGGCTCCGGCGTTTCCACAGCCCGCGACATGCTGGCCTGGGTGCGGGCCCTTTTCGGGGGGACGATCGTGGGACGATCCTCTCTCGACCAGATGGAGGCCGTCACCGCGCCCTCGACGAGTTACGGCTTCGCGATGGCATGGGAGCCCCTGGCGACATACGGCGAGCGCGCGATCGGCCACGGAGGCGAGAACTCCGGGACGGAGACGCGGTGGCTCTATTTCCCGGACTCGGGGCGCGCGATCTTCTGCGCCCTCACCCGCGAGGACACCGGCGTGGGGCCGGTCGACTCCAAAGCGGCGATGACCGCGGTCCTCAGCGGCGCGTGGGCCATATTGAATCCGCTGTCCGCCGCGGACCTCTCCGGCAATGCCGTCTCCAGCGACACGATCCGCTGGTCGTGGACGGTGTCGGGAGGGCCGGCGAGCGGCTTCGACCTCTTCACCAGCAGCGGCGGCCTGGTGAAATCCCTATCCGGCTCCGCATCGTATTACCTGGAAACGGGGCTGTCCTCGGCGACCCTGCACTCCCGCTATCTCCAGGCCTCCAATTCGGCCAGCCGGGCCTTCTCGAGCACCATGACCTTGGCCACGCCTGACTCCTGTATCAGCGGGACCTCCAGCGACACGCTGGTGGGGGCCGACGGCAGGACACAGCTCACGGTCCCACAGGCCCTGCTGAGCGCGGACAGGACTTGGATCCTCTCCGAGAGCCCGCTGCAGCGCCCGCTCATGGACAACACCCTGGCCTTGATCGCGGCGGCCGGCACTCCCGCGGACCTGCGGGGCTCGACCGGTTCCTGGGCCGAATTCATCCTGGCCGTCGATGGGATCCGCTCGACGACGCTGGCCCTGCCGGTCGCGGTGGCGGTGCCTTACTCGGACTCGGTCCACCCCGGCTTCGTGGATGGGACCTCGCCGCCCGTTCCCGTGGGCACCCTGCAGCTCTACACGATCAACGAGGCGACGCGACAGTGGGAGGTCGTGCCCGGCTCCGCGGTGGACCTGGCCCATAAGCTCGTCACCGGCCGGAGCAATCATCTGTCCATCTTCGCCGCGCTGGGGATCGCGAGTTCGGCCTATGCCGACTTGAGCCAGGCGCGCGTCTATCCCGTGCCGTACCGGCCCAACGGGAGCGACCGCAACCGCGGCAGGCCCTACTCCGCCGGCGATCCGATCTCCGGGATCATCTTCGACCATCTGACGCAGACGGTGACGATCGATATCTACGCGGTCACGGGGCGGCGCGTGGCGCATCTGGAGAGCTCCGCGTCGGGCGGGCGGCTGCAATGGGACGCGAGCAATGATTCCGGGCAGGACGTGGCCTCCGGCGGCTATGTCGCGATCTTGACCAGTCCGGGCTGCGCGAGCGCGACTCGGAAACTGCTCATCGTGCGATGAAGAGACTGCTGGCGGTGTCCGTCGTCTTGTCCTGGCTGGCCCCCGCTCGGGTCCTGGCCGCCGCCGGCGCCGACACCGAAGCCTTCCTGCTCATGGACTCCAACGCGCGCGCCGCGGCCATGGGGGGAGCCTACACGGCCTTGGCCTCAGGAGCCGGGGCCCTCGATTACAACCCTGCCGGCCTCTCGAACACCGGACGCCATGAAGTCAGCTTCATGCACAACCAGCATTTTCAGGGGATCACCCAGGAATTCCTGCATTACGCCTCGCCGCGCGGCTGGGGGGCGACCCTCAACCAGTTGAGCTTCGGCGACGTGCCCGTGACGACCCTGGCCGCGCCTGACGGGGGGCTGGGGCAGACGACCTTGACGGACCTGGCCTTGGGGGCGGGCTATGGCTTCAAGGTCGGTGGGGGCCTCTCGGTCGGGGTCGGGGGCAAGTATATCCGGGAAACGCTCGATTCGACCACACGCGACGACGCGGCGTTCGACTTCGGGGCGCTCTATGCCGTCCCCCTGCTGCGCGGGCTTTCCCTGGGCGCGGCCCTGCAGAACCTGGGGCAGACGGTGAGATACGACCAGGCTAGTGAGAACCAGCCCTTGGTCTTCCGGCTGGGCGGGTCCTACGGCCGCGAGTGGCTGGGGGCGAGCCACACACTGTCGCTGGACGTGATCCGGGAGCGCAACGACACGGCGTACTTGGCGGTGGGCGTTGAGACCGTGATTTTGAAGGCCCTGGCCTTGCGGCTGGGTTATAACCAAGGCAACGACGCGGGCGTGGGGATGACCGCCGGCGTGGGTTATGAGATACAGAACTTCAGCTTCGATTATGCGATCGTCCCCTACGGCTCCTTGGGCTACTCAAACCGCGCGGCGGTGACGTTCCGCTGGGGCGGAGGGGGCAGACCCGCCGTTCGCAAGGGGCAAGGCTAACAGGCTGCCGATAAACCCTCCAGGGGAAAAGGACTGTGTCCGGACACAGTCCTTTCGGTAGCGCGCAACAGTCCGTCCCCGAACTGGCGCGCCGAAGGCTCGCCAGTCGCGCCGAAGGCGCCATCCTTCGTGCAACCTATCGGCTGGGTTCTGCCGCCCCGCTGCGCGGGTCGGTTGCGCCCGGCAGACGGCCGCCGGGCGCTCACAGAACGGACTTTATCAGCAGCCGGCTAGACCGGCCTGCCGCCGCGCGGGAAGTGCAGGGGCACGGGCAAGGAGATCTGGCGCATGCCCTCCAGAGCGAAGCTGTCGGTCATGCCCGCGATGTAGTCGGTGACGATGGTCTTGGCCGGATAGCCTTCCTTCTCGTAGACCGGGCGCAGCTGCTCGATATAGTGGCCGAAGTTGCGGTCCACCTCGAAGTCCATGGCCGCGTAGGCCTTGAAGTCCGTGCCGTTCCTGGCGTAGAGCTCCATGAAGTAGTCGAAGAGGCTGTGGATGACGGCGCGGATGTGGCGGCGGAACTTGACCAGCCGGGGGTGGTAGTAGATGCGCTCGTAGTTGAACTTGGCCTGCTCCAGGACCAGGACGTGCTTCTCCGGGGAGAAGGCCACGCTCTCGGAGCGCGCCGAGGCGGCGACCACGTCGGCGATGAGGGTGCTGATGATGTCCGTGTTGGATTCGCCCAGGGCCTTGGCCGTGCGCCGGGGCAGGTCCTTCTTGGTGATGAAGCCCGCGGTGACGGCGTCCTCCACGTCCCGGCCCAGGTAGGCGATGCGGTCGGAGAGGCGCACGATGCAGCCCTCGTAGGTGCAGGGCATGTAGGCGCGCTCGTGGATGTTCTCGAGGTCGTTGGGCGTCGGGGAGGGCTTGAGGGCGTTCTGGTCAAAGTCCTCGCCGTTGTGGCAGATGATGCCGTCCTTGACCGCGTAGGTGAGGTTGAGGCCCTGGCCGTGGTTGGCGAGGTGCTCGACGACGCGGTAGCTGTTGAGCTCGTGCATGAAGGCCTTGGGCGCCCCGAGCTTGCTGGCCAGCTCCTTCTCGCCCTCGTGGCCGAAGGGGGCGTGGCCGAGGTCGTGGCCGAGGCCGATGGCGTAGGCCAGCTCGGACTCCAGGGCCCAGTCCCCGCCGGAGAGGTTCAAGCCCCGGCAGATGGTGGCCGCGATGGTGGCCACGTGGAGGACGTGCTCCATGCGCGTGCAGATGTGGTCGTTGTCCGGGGCGTAGAAGACCTGGGCCTTGTGCTTGAGGCGCCGGAAGGGATAGGAGTGGATGATCTTGGTCTGGTCGCGGAAGTACTCGGCGCGGATGTCCGGCGCGACCGGCTTGGTGCGGCGCAGGTAGATCTCGTCCGGCAGGGGGTTGCGCATGGCCCTATTCTAGCTTTTTGCCCGCGGAGTCCCGAGGCTCCCGGGGAATGGTACAATGGTCGCGGACGCCAAGCGAGTATCCGCCATGCCGGAAGCCCTCTCCATCGAATCCTCCGTCCAGCGTCTCCAGAGCCTCGTTGAAAAGATCGCATCGGGCGACCACGACATCGCGGCGGACGAGCTTTACGGGCTGACCGTTCCGGGGCGCTGTCCCCCGGCCCTCGCGGCCCTGGCCGAGTCGATCGGGATGATGCTCGTCCAGATCGAGGCGCGGGACGATCAACTCAACAAGAAGATCGCCGACTTGGAAAAGGCCAAGCGGGAGCTGGAGAATTATTCCCGGAACCTCGAGGCGATGGTCGCCGAGAGGACGGCCAACCTGCAGGCCGCCAACGAGCGGCTGGAGTTCCTGGCCCACCATGACGTCCTGACCGGCCTCTGCAACCGGGGCGTCTTCTACGGCCGTCTCAAGGAGGAATGGGAGCGTCTCGGCCGGGAGCGCGGGCCGCTGGCGCTCATCATGGTGGACGTGGATTGCTTCAAGCTCTACAACGACACCTACGGCCACCAGGCCGGGGATGAATGCCTGCGCGCCTTGGCCCGGGTCTTCACGGCCAACGCCTCAAGGCCTGGGGATCTTTCCGCGCGCTACGGGGGAGAGGAGTTCATCCTCCTCCTCCCGGAGACCGACGGGCCCCGCGCCCTGGAGATCGCCGAGTCCATCAGGGCGCGGTTCGCGGCCCTCAAGATCGCGCACGAGAGGAACACGGCGGGCCCTTACGCCACGGCGAGCCTCGGGGTCTCCAGCGCCGTGCCGGCCGAGGGCCGGCCCATGCAGAAGCTCATCGAGGCCGCGGACCGGGCGCTTTATGTCGTCAAGGGCGAGCGCGGCAAGAACAACGTGGTCTATCTGGCGCCGGTTTTCGATTGACGCGGCTTGCCGGCGGCGTCCCGGGGCTCGCGGGGGGTTGACAACCGCTTGACCGCCGCGTGCTAAAGTCTTATGGATGAGTATCCTGGTGTGCGATCCGATCGCCGAAGAGGGGCTCAAGAAGCTCCGTGCCGCGGGGCATGAGGTCGTGGTCAAGACGGGGCTGACGCCCGAGGCTTTGGTCAAGGAGATCGCGCCCTGCCAGGCGGTGGTGGTGCGCAGCGCGACGAAGATCACCAAAGCGGTCGTCGAGGCTGGAGAGAACCTCAAGGTCGTGGTCCGCGGCGGCGCCGGCCTCGACGGCATCGACGCGGCGGCCTGCGCGGCCCGCGGCGTGGCGGTGTTGAACACCCCCGAGGCCGCGACCGTGTCGGTCGCGGAGCACGCGCTCGCGCTGATGTTCGCGGTCGCGCAGGGGCTCGGCCTCTCAGTCGCCGGCAAGACGCTCGGCCTCATCGGCGTGGGCCGCATCGGCGCCGAGGTCGCGGTCCGCGCCCGGGCCTTGGGGATGCGCGTCCTCGCCTGCCGCCGCGACATGAACAGCGCCGCGCCCGCCGGCGTCGAGCTCCGCGGGCTCGATGAGCTCCTCGCCGCCTCCGACTTCGTCTCGATCCACGTGCCCGGCGGTCCGGAAACCAAAGACCTGCTCGACGCCGCCCGGTTCGAACGCATGAAGAAGGGCGCCGTCCTCATCAACTGCGCGCGCGGCGGCATCGTCAACGAGGCCGCGCTCGTCAAGGCGTTGGAGTCCGGCCGCCTCGCCGGCGCGGCCGTCGACGTGTTCGACGAAGAGCCGCTGAGGCCGGACCATCCCCTGCTGGGATTGGGCAACGTGGTCCTCACGCCGCACCTCGGCGCCTCGACCATCGAGGGGCAGGGCCGGGTCGGGCTGGCGGTGGCGGAGAAGCTGCTGGAGCATTTTCCCGGGGACTGACAGCGCTTGCGGCGGCTCCGTGTGTTGTATCATGAAGCGATGATCGGCTTGGCCGCAGCGCTGCTCTGGTCGGCCTGCGATCCCGCTTCGGCGCAGGAGCCTCGGCCGCCGGAAGTCCCCTATTACCGCGTCTGGAGAGGCGTGTCCCGGCCGGGACTGGACGCGCCGGGTTTCTTGAGCCGCTTGGCGCCATTCGTCGTCAGGACGCGGGCCTGGCTGGGCCGGCATGGCGGCCTGGCCTACCTGCCCGCTCTGCCGCCCGCCGGCTCCGGCCCGGAGGTCCCGGCCGAGTTGGCGCTGGTCGTCTACGCTTCAGAGCGGGGCTATCGCGATGATAGCGCGACCCGGGAGGGCGAAGCCTACGGCGCCGCCCATTGGCGGCTGTTCGACAAGCCGCGCAGCCGCGGCAACGCGGCCATTCCCTATATAGGGAAGTTGCTCGCGGACACTCCCTATGATGTGGCCGGAGGGACGGCCTCCTGGGCGAGCCCGCAGGGAACGACCAGGTTCTATTTGGGCCGGCTCCGGGAAAAGACCCCGCTGGAGCAGTTGGCGTCCTGGGTCGGCCGGGTCGGGGCCGGATTCGGAACCCGGGGGATGGACGGCTACGTCGTAGCGGTCGACGGCCGCGGGGTCGTCTGCTCCTGGCAGCATTGGGCCGGCTCAGGAGAGCTTGAGGCCGCGGCCGCCTCCGAGGCCGGTCGCGAGATATTCGGGGCCCGGGACTCGCTCCTGGAGACCATCATGGATGCTCCGGCCGAGCCATTCGCGGGCCAGGTCGAGCCGGGGCGGGCCTATCAGGTGCTCTTGCCCGCCGAGGCGGCCGACCCGATGCAGGCTCGGGTGACGATACGCGTCAAGGACGCGCCTTTGACCGCCTTCCTGGACCTCGTTTCCAGCCAGGCCGGGCTCAATTTCATCCTGGCCGACGGGCTCGAAGGCGTGCGCGTGACCGCCTTCCTGACCGACGTGACCGCGCGGGATGCTCTGGAGTTGCTGCGCGTGACCAAGGGGCTGACCTACCACCGGGTCGAATCGCGGGGAGCCACGGTGATCGCCCCGGCCGCGCGGGAGTCGCCGGACTTGAGGACGAAGGTGTATCCCTTGGAGAACGTCCCGAGCGAGGGACGCTAAGACTCGTCAGCGGCATGTCGGCCGCGGTGCTGGCGCAGCATGCAGTCGTCGGAGACCACCAGCAGCCCGGCGGCGCGGGCTTTGGCCTCGCCCTCGGGATGGGTGACGCCGTCCTGGAGCCAGAGGGCCTTGGCCTTGATGCGGACGGCCTCTTCTATGACGGGCAGGACCTCTGCGGAGCGCCGGAACACGTCCACCACGTCCACGGGGAAGGGGATGGCGGCCAGGCTGGGATAGCAGGTCTGGCCCAGGATCTCCTTATGGCCGGGGTTGACCGGCGCGATGCGGTAGCCTTGCCGCTGGAGGTAGTCCGCCACGCGGTGGCTGGGGCGGTCGGGCTTGGGCGAGCAGCCGACCACCGCCACGGTCTTCAGCGCGAGTATGCGTGAGACGACGCCCTGGGCTTCTTTTTTTTCGGGGGACATGGCTCCTCCTGGGAATATAGTAACAGAAATCGCTCCCGAGGGCGGCAAGCGTTCCCGCGGGCTCCATTGTGATATCATCATCTTAGGAGGTGCCCAATGACCATCCCAACCGTTGCGAGTGCCGTCTTATTCGGGACCGCCTGCCTGCTCACCGTCCCGGCGGTCTTGCAAGCGGCTTCGGCGCCCAAAGCCGGCTCCGAGGCCCCGGATTTCTCCCTGCCGGCGCAGGACGGGGCCGTGGTCTCCCTCAAGGCGCTGCGCGGCAAGTGGGTGGTCCTGTACTTCTACCCGAAGGATTTCACCTCGGGCTGCACGCGAGAGGCTCACGGCTTCCAGCGCGACGAGAAGCTCTATTCGGCCAAGAACGCCGTCGTGCTGGGGATCAGCCTGGACAGCGTGGAATCGCACAAGAAGTTCTGCGCCCAGGAGGGCCTGCGGTTCAAGGTCCTTTCCGACGCGGACCATAAGGTCGCCCGCCGCTACGGGTCGCTGACCGATATCGCGGTGGTCAAGTTCGCCAAGAGGAACACCTTCATCATCGATCCCAAGGGCGTGATCGCGCGGGTGTTCATGGGCGTCAGTCCCGACCAGCACAGCGAGGAAGTCCTCGCCGCCTTGGACGGACTGCGGGCGCGCTGATGGCGGCCTCCGGCAAGGACCGGGGCTTCTACGTCGGCGGGCGCCTGGGTCCCTGGCTTGGACTGCTTCTGTCCTTGTGGGTGACGGCCCATGCCTTCCTGCGCTCGGGCGCGGACCAGGGCCGGACGGGCCGCCATTGGCTGGCCCTGGGCATCGCCGGCCCGATCCTCGCCGCCGGAGGCTGGGTCATCGGGAAGTTCGCGGGCGCGTATGTCGGCGAGCTCTGCTACAGCGGCCGCCGGGAGCAGCTCGGCTTCCTCGCGGGCGGCCTGCTCGGGCTTCTCGTCGCGGGACTCCTGGCCCGGGCCACCGAGTCTTCGGCGGGACCGGCCCTCGGGCTGCTGGGCCTCGGCATCGGCGCCGGCATCGGCCGGGGCCTGGCCCAGCCGCGGCCCTAGGGATTCTCGCCGAGGAGCTGCCGGACCCGCTCGAGCCCGGCCTTGGCGTCGAGATTGTCCGGGTCGAGGGCCAGGGCCGACTCCCACTCCGTCTTGGCCCGCGCGTAGTCGCCTTTGCTGTAGTAGACCATGCCCGCGAGGTAGTACTGACGCGACTGGGCCTGCTTCTCAGCCATGACATCGAGGGGCCTTGTCGGCAAGGCGACCTCCTTGAAGAGGGGGTTGCCCTGGCTGTCCGTGCGCGGGGGCGTCAGGATCCGGTCGCGCGAATCTTCGGCCTGCGGTATGGCGCGGTAGAGCGAGAGGTTGGCGTCGCTGGCCCTGACCCGGCGGGCCTCGGAGACGTGGACCAGCCTGAAGAGCATATAGCCCGCCACGGCCAGCACCGAGGCGACCATGACGGCCTGCGTCAGGCTCATCCGGTCGGGGGCGGGGGGCGGAGAATCATCGAACGGGTCCGGCGCCGGGGCGGCTTCGGCGGGGCTCGACGGCAAGACGGGCGCGGCCGGGCTCGGCGGCAGGTCCACTTTCGGCGGCGCCGGTTCCTGGGCCGCTGTAGCCGCGGGCAGATGGGAAAGGCAGAACCGGCATATGATCGCCGCGTCCTGGATCTCCTCGGCGCAGTAGGGGCATCTCTTCATGGCAGGCCCTGCAGGGCGCGCTCCTGCTTGCTGAACATGGCGGCGCGCCGACGGGAGGTGGAATCATCGTAGCCCAGGAGGTGCAAGGTCCCGTGGGCGGTCAGGAAGAGCACCTCGGTCAGCACCGGATGGCCCTGCTGGGAAGCCTGCTTGCGCGCTTGGAAGGCTGAGACGAAGATGTCTCCGAAGGGCTTTTCGCCCTTGAACGGTCCCGGGTCCTCGGCGTAAGAGAAGGCGATCACGTCCGTGTCCCGGTCATGGCCCAGGAAGCGCTGGTTCAGGACGCGCATCCGGCGCCGGTCCAGGAGCACCACGTTGAGCTCCCCGTCGGGGCTTGCCTTCTCGTTCTTGAGCACCCGGCGGCAGACCTGGATGATGACGCGCGGCTTGCGGGCCGAGGCCGGCAGCAGCGAGGTCCCGAAGACCCGTATGGTCATGCGCCCTGTTCCCACCGGGCGAAGGCCTTGATGACCTTGCGCACCAAGGGGTGCCGGATCACGTCCGCCTCGGTCAGGTGGTGGAAGGCCACGCCTTCGACGCCCTTGAGGATGTCCATGACCCGCACCAGGCCCGAGGCCGTGCCCTCGGCCAGGTCCGTCTGCGTGATGTCGCCGGTGACCACCATGCGCGAGCCCTCTCCCAGGCGCGTCAGGGCCATCTTGATCTGGCCCAAGGTCGTGTTCTGCGCCTCGTCGAGCACGATGAAGGCGTCGTTGAAGGTGCGGCCGCGCATGTAGGCCAGGGGCACGATCTCGATGACGTCCGCGTCGCGCCAGGCGTGGAAGCGCTCCGGCCCGATCATGCTGTGGAAAGCGTCGTAGAGCGGCCGCAGGTAGGGGTTCACCTTCTCCAGGAAGTCGCCGGGCAGGAACCCCAGACGCTCTCCGGCCTCGACCACCGGGCGGCTCAGGATGACGCGCTGGACCTGGCGCGCCTCCAGGGCGCGCAGGGCGCAGGCCACGGCCAGGAAGGTCTTGCCCGTGCCGGCCGGGCCGATGCCGAAGGCCAGCTCGTGGCCTTGGATGGCTTCGACGTACTGCTTCTGGTTCGGGGTGCGCGGCGTGATGACATGGCCGCCGTGCGCGCGCAGGACCGCGTCGTGCGGCAGCGGCTCCGGGGCGTGCGCGAGGCGGCGCGCCCGGCCGGGATGCTCGCGGCCGGTCGTGCGCGCCGACTCGATGCGGGCGCGGATGTGGCGCACGGCCTTCTGCACGCGGCCCGAGGGGCCCCGCACCAGAAGGCTCAGGGCTTCGGAGTCCGGTTCCTGGCTCAGGATCAGCTCGACCGCGTAGTCCGCCTCCATCTGCCGCAGGTGCGAGTCCTGGTCGCCCAGGATCGCCAGGGCCTCCTCGGCGTCGCGCAGGCGGATCGTCCTCGTGGTCATGTCGGGCAGGCCTCCGTGGAAGTGAACAAAGACGGCGCCAGGCCCAGCTTTTCGGCCAGAGCCCGGGTCAGGTCGCGCACGACGGGATCGGCATCAGGGACCGACCGGCCCAGCCAGACCAGCAGCCGGCTGCGCAGCGCGAAGAGGTCCAGATGCAGGCCTACGCGCTCCGCGGCGGAGAGCCAGCGCAGAGCCTGGTCCAGGTCGGGCCGCGCGCCCGAGGCGAGGAAATCCTCCAAGGCGGCCTGGGCCGCGCCGCGCGCCAGAGCGGCCCAGGGCAGCTGGTCAGGCAGCACCCCCGCCTCGCGGCAGCGCGGCAGCAGCTCCAGCAGGCCGTCCCCGGAGTCCTCGCCGCGCCGCAAGCGGCCGATGGCCGCGGCCCAATCGCGCAGGAACGCCTGCCGGGGGCGGCTGCCCGAAGGGTCCGGCATCAGCCAGCGCAGCACCTGCAGGCGCTCCTTGCCGATGAGCGCGTCGAGCGTGAAGAAGGCCTGTCCGAAGCGGCGGCAGAGCTCGGCGCGGAACTCCTCGGCCGGCGCGGCCGCGAATGCCGCGGCCAACTCGGGCGGCTCCTCCTGGGCCGGCAGGACCCAGGCCGCCAGGTCCAGGCGTTCGAGCCGGTGCACGCAGACCGCCGCCTGGCTCGTCTGCAGACTCTCGGCGTCGCGCACGGCCAAGGAATGCCAAGACCATGCCGGGTCCCGGCCGGCGGGCAGAGGGATCGTCTGGCGACGCACGGCGTTGCGCAGCAAAGAAAAGCGCTCTCCCGGCCGGGGCGTCGGCCGGGGAGCTTCGCCCACGCCCAGATGCTCCAGGATCGCGAAATGGGCCGCGGCGCGGGCGCAGTCCACGGCCGCCGGCGCCACTTCCCGGGACCAGACTTGCGCGGAATCAGGAGGCGTGCCGGAGACGGTCTTGACTTCCGCGAGCCGCTCGCGCAGGCCCAGCGCCAAGTCTCGGCCCAGTCCGGCCGCGAGTTCCAAGGCGCGGCAAGCGTTCTTGAGCGCCTGCAAGGGCTCGGCGTCCGTGATGTCGCGGCTGTCATGGTCGGCTTCGGCCAGCATCAGGAGCCGGCGCCTCTGGAGCTCGAGGAGCCTCAGCGCCGCCCGGGCCTCGGCGGGCTTCAAGTGGCGGCGGCTGCGCCGGGAGAGGAACTCATCGGCCCTGCGCGCGGAGGAGTCGCAGAGCAGCTCGCCGTAAGCGTCCCGGGCCTCCCAGGGGTCGCTGAGCCAGGCGCCCAGCCGCTCGGCGAAGAAGGCGTCGAAATCTTCGGCGAGGCGCTGGAGGGCCTGGCGCAGGCCGCTGCGCCAGGCCGGCTCCTGGGGAGGGGCCGCGGGCGCCAGTCCGAACTCCTGGGGCGGAGGGAAGTGGTCGAGGAAAGCCCCGTAGTTGGTGGCGGGCAGACCGTCGGCCTCCAGATTGCGCAGGGCCTGGCCGAGGACCGCGGCAGCGCCCTTGAGCTCGAGGCCGTAGAGCTCGCCGGCCTGGGCGGCGTGCACGAGCTGGGTCGAGTCGTCGGGCAAGAAGCGCGCCTTGACCCCGCGCCACAGAGTCTCGCCGTCGCGCAGGGCCTCCCCCGAGGCCAAAGCGGCGCCGAGGCGCTCGTGGGGGAAGAACACGGCCAGCTCCGAGCTTGGGGCCTGGCGCGAGAGCCAGCGGTAGGGCCGGGTGGGGTTGAAGAGCTCGGGCCGCACCTCCTTCCAGTCCGACTCGGAGCCGCCCGCGACCCGCACGCGGCCCGCGAGCCGGGCCGGCAGCACCGTGAAGCGGAAGCCCTCGGAGATGACGGCCTCCAAAGTCTCCTCGTCGGCGGCCATGCCGGGCAGCCACAGCCCTTCGGGCGCCCGGCCGAAGCGTTGCCGGAAATCCGACCGGCCCCAGCGCAGCGCGGTCCGTTTGTCGCGCAGGGAGAGGCCCGGCAAGGGCGCGTCGCCATAGGGCTGGGCCAGGGCGTTGCCGTGTCCCAGGCGGCCGGCCGAGCCGCGGTCCGCCTCGAGTATGCGGCGGTAGGTCTCGGGATGCGCGCGCTCCAGCCAGGCCAGCAGGAGGGGGGAGAAGCTGAAGCTCAGCGAGGCGTAGAGGTCGGCGCTGCCCTGCACGCGGCCGTCCCGGTCCAGGACCGGGTCGAATGCGAAGGGGCCGTAGCACTCGGCGTGGGCGCGGCTGGCCTGATCGCCGTAGGGGTAGGCGGAGTCCTCAGGGTCGAGGCCGCCGGTCCAAGGGTTCTCGCGGGGGCTGCGCAGGAAAGCCGCGTGGAGGCAGACGGATTTCGTCATTCGGAATAGGGATCTTCGCCCAGGTTGGAGTCCGGTTCGCGAACCTCGCCGCCCTTCTCGCCGCGCCGGGACTTGCGGGGTTCCTCGGCGGAGGGCGCCTCCGCTTCCCCGGCCTGGGGAGCCTGGGGGGGCAAAGAGAGGTCGACCTCCATCTTGTGCCGCTGCGCCTCGCGCAGCTGCGCGTCCGAGAGGTCGAGGAAGGCCCTCTTCTCTTCCGCCCCGGCGCTCAGCTCCGTCCAGTCCGGGGTGGTGGTGCCGGTGGAAACCTTGACCGGCAGGTAGACGTCGTCGCCGAAGCGGATGAGCGCGTGGGTGGGCACGATCAGCACGTTCGGCTTCTTGGCCGGGACCACGACGCCCGCCCACTGCGTCCCGGGCGGGAAGAAATGTTCGGGCCCCATGACCGTGTCCAGCGTGAAGTTCCCGCCCGGTTGGACCTTCAGCCCTTGGACATCGCGCACGTAATGGGAGATCTTCGTGCTGAAGCGCTTCTTGGGGTCCTTGACGGCCCAGTACTGCAGAGTCATCCCGTCGCGCACCAGGTGGGCGTCCTCGGGCCGGACCCACCCGGTCATGCGCAGGTGGGAGGCAGCCTCGAAGAGCAAGGTCCGGGGCTTGACCCAGGCGTTGGAGCGCGCGAAGGCCTTGAGGATATAGCAGGTGTTCGGGCAGCGCAGACGGGAGGGCTGGTACACCGTCTGCCAACGGTCCTCCAGGATGCTCTGGTCCGTGCTGGTGCGCGCGTCGCTGAGCGCGGCGAACTCCTTGTTGATGAGGATGCCCAGGCTCTGGTCCGAGTCCACCCAGACGCCGGTGCTGGTCCAGACCCGCGCGGCGCGCCCCTCGATGGTGGACTTGAGCCGGAAGACCTCGATGGGCAGGACGGTGCCCACGACGTTGACCACCTGGTCGATGGTCCCCCGGCGCACGACGCCGGCCTCCTGTCCGGAGGCGGGGGCGGCGCAGAGCGCGGCGGATAGGAGAGCGCGGATCACGGCCGGCCTCCCGCCGGCCGCGAGACCGGCTCGCCGAAGGCCGGGCTGCGGCCCTTCCAGGCGTGGGCCAGGAACGCCTCCCATGTCCAGGGCATGCGCAGGCGGAAGAACCCGGCCAGGGCCAAAGCGTACTGCTGCATCTCCCACTGGGCGTGCTCGTCGGCGCGCAGGGAGATGAAGTTCATGAGGCTGCGGCAGTTGACCGTCCAATAGAACTGGGTGTAGAGGTTCAGGGGCAGGACCAGGCGCGCCAGCTCGCGGGCCACGCCGGCCGCGAGCATCTTCCGATACGCGGCCACGGACGAGCGGACTTGGGCGGCCAGCGCCGCGGAGAGCCCTTCGTGGTCGAGCCCGGCCGCCGCGGCCGAGCCTTGCTTGTTGACCGCGTCCTGGGAGCGCCAGGCCGCGGGGATGTAGAACTCGTCCTTGACCTCGGTGTAGCGGCCCGAGACCTCGTTGTAGGAGGCCATGCGGTGCCGGAACCATTGGCGGGCCACGAAGATCGGCGCGGAGACGTGGAATTTGAAGACCGCGTGCTCGAAGGGGGTCAGGTGCGCGTGCTTCATCAGATAGACGATCAGGCGCCGGTCCTGGGTCTCGCCCTTGGAGCGGCTGTCGTAGCACACCCGCGCGGCGTCGAGCACCGCCGCGTCGCCGCCCATCACGTCGACCAGGCGCACGAAGCCTTTGTCGAGCACGTCGCGGCGGTCCGAGGCGTGTTTGTTCTTCATGGCTGGCTCCCCGAAAGCTTGAGGCTCATGGGCTTGACCGTCCCGGGCAGGGGCCGGCCCGCGTCCTTGTAGACTCGCATGTCCGGCAGGGCCGCCCCGCGCCGGACCGCGTCGGCGACCCAGCGCACCATGCGCTCGTCCGGCAGGAGCCCCTGGTCGTTGAAGCGCATGAACGTCCCTTGCAGCGCGCGCGTGATGATGGGCGCGGCTTCCCCTCCGGTCACCGCATAAGGGACGACGAGCACGCGCGCGCCGCGGCTGAGCCCCCGGACCAGGTTGCGCAGCGCCGCATCGTGCTGCTCCCGGTCGGACTGGTGCTGGGCGTTGGGCTGCAGGACCGCGGCCTGGGCCGACTTGAAGGCGCCCCGGGCGCGCACCCGCTCGGCCAAGGAGGAGAGCAATTGGCGGTATTCGTCCTCGCTGGAAAGCGGCTTGGGGCGCGAGGCCTGGCCCAGGACCGTCTCGTCGAGAGGCCCCGCGGCCGGGGCCAAGCCCACCAGGACCAAGGCTTCGTCGGCGGGATGCTTGCTCAGCTTGAGGGCCCGGGAGGTCAGGACGTCGACGACCAGAGGGTCGTCGTCCGGGGCCGTGGTCAGGACCACGGGCAGCTTGCCGCGCAACTGCACGCGGCGCACCATCGCGTAGCCCGAGGGGCGGTGCGCGGCCGCGAAGAACTCGGCGGCGGGGTCCTTGCTGACGCCGAAGAGATAGCGCGTCTGCTCCATGAGCGGGGAGCGCGAAGCGGCGTAGAGGGGGACTACGACCAGCTTCTTGACGTGCTCGGCCTCAAGCCGGTCCACCGCCGCCTGGATGGTCTTGACGTCGGCCGAGTCCCCGGCGAAGGCGAGCGGGAACTGGGCGGCGAAGGCCTTGGTCATGGCCGCCAGGGCGTCCTGCCAGTCCCGCCCCCCGCCGACTCCGAGCAGCAGGACCCCGAAGGACTTGTCCTGCAGGGTCAGCGCGGACGGCATCGCCGGGGCGGGCGCCGCTTGAACGCCGCCCGCCAGGAGCAGGAAGGCGAGGCCAAGAACGCCGCTCAGCGTCATGGGGCCGGCTTGTGCTTGGCGTGGGCCAAGGCGGCTTCCACGCGCTCGCGCAGCTCCTGCAGGCTGATGGGTTTGGTGATGAAATCGTCGCCGCCGCTCAAGGCCGAGCTGATCTGGTCGTGCCGGGTGTCGCGCGCGGTCAAGAACAGGATGGGCACCCGGGTCCCCTTCTTCTCCAGGGCGCGGATCTGCTGGCAGGCGGCCAGCCCGTCGAGGACCGGCATCATCATGTCCATGAGCACCAGATCGGGCTTCTCCGACTTGAAGAGCTCCACCGCCTCCTTGCCGTCCGCGGCCGCCGCGGTCTGGAAGCTCAGGCGGGAGAGCTGCGTCGAGAGGATCTCCCGGATGGAGGCGTCGTCGTCGACGATGAGGATCTTCTTCCGGTTCATGGCGCCGCGCGGCTCAGGGCTCGTAAGCCCAGATGGAGGACCGTCCGGCCGTGCCCACCACCATGACGGCCAGCTCCTGGGAGCCGCCGGCGGACGGGACCAAGGCCAGGCCCGTGGAGTAGCCGCCCAGCTCCGCCACCCAGGTGGGCGCCATGCTCAGGCCGCTCCAATCCAGCCGGTGCAGCTCGGCGCGGGCGAAGATCCCGAAGGGGGAGGCCAAGGTGCCCAAAGCGCCGATGTTCTTGATGGCGTAGAGACCGGCGAAGCCCTTGTCGTCGTAGCGCACCGCCATGGCCGGCCGGAAATGGAGCATGCGATCGCCGGTCCAGCGCACCCGGTTGGGGGTCTGGCAGTAGGATTCCGAGGTCTTCCAGGAGCCTTTCGGGAAGCGGACGCGGAGGAGCTCGGTGTTGGTCACGTCGACCGTGGCCGGCTTGTTGTCCAGGGTCACGAAGTCGAAGTCGTAGAGCCAGTCCACCCTGCGCTTGGAGAAATCCAGGGCGGGCTTGCCCGGGCCGTATTTGCCGTCATGATAGGCCAGGGGATAGATGGCGCCGAAGGGGAAGGACGCGTCCTCGGTTATCTGTTGGGTCGCCAGATGGCGCGCGCCCTTGTAGTCCTGGTAGCCCCGGACCAAGTAGGGAAGCTCGGCGACCTGGACGAACTCCCCCTTCTGGTCCAACTCCAGGATCTTGGTCTCGAAGCGGTTGAATGCGTCGTTGAAGTAGGAGACGAAGACCTCGGCGCGGCCGTTGCCGTTGAGGTCCGCGGCCTCCAGCGAGTAGATCCTCGGAGCGGTGCCCGGCGCCGAGAACACGGCCAGGGGTTTGGCGTCTGCGGGCGGGTAGGCATAGAGGTAGACCTTGCGGCCGTCTGAGACCGCGGCCTCCAGCTTGCCGTCGCCCCGGCAGTCGCCGATGGCCAGCGCCGTGGCCTGGTAGTCGAAAGCGGGGCCGCGCCAGCGCGGCTCGCGTTTGGCGGTCATGCCCAGGGCTTCGGCCACCTTGGAGATCTGGATGATGGGCTGCACGACCGCCGCGGGCTGGGGCGGCGTGGCGGCCAGGGGCTCCAGGCGCGTGCGCATCCCCGGGGTGACGGGCTGGGAAGGATCGCTGATGGAGATGGTCCCTGCGGGGGCGTTGAGGATGGAGAAGGTCCCGACGGAATACATCGGGAGGATCTCTTTGAGGGTGCCTTCCGCGACCTTGACCTCCATGCGTCCCATGCTGGCGTGGGTGACGGGGTGCTTCAGCTCGTCGCCTTCCTTGAACACGATGAAGTTCTGCCCCACGGCGGCCCCGGATTTGTCGTTGTAGTCGAGGATTATCGAGCTGGAATCCACCCTGACCACATAACCGAGCTTGGCATCCGCCGCCCCGACGGCGCGGGAGACGCTGGACAAGAACAGGAGAATCGTGGCTATGAAGATGCGCATATGAGGAGAGATTATCATTTTATGTTAGAATCCGCCAACTGCCGTCTGTTAGGACTACTCCCGAATGTATACGTATCCTGTCCGCCCGACTGGAACCGCCCAGGACCTCATGAGCATCGTGGCTCAGGCCGGCGAGCGGGCCTTGGCGCGGGCAGGGACGGTCCTGCCGCGCAAGACCCCGCTGGCGCGTTCGCTGCTTGAGCCCCCGTGCAACTTGGCCGGGAGCCTGTTGCGGACGCTCTTCGACCTGCTGCCCGCGGACCTCGTCCTATCCATCCACGACGCGATCCACCGCCGGCTGGCCGGAGGCCGGTGCTACCCGTTCGACGCGGACGCCCCGGCCCTGGCCCGAGCCGCGGCCGAGGCGAGGACGCTGGAGGCCGAGACCGGCAAGGCGCCGGCTCTGTTGGCTTTCATCTCCCATCCTCCGGTCCTCGGTGACCTGGGGCACCTCAACTTCGAACTGATGCGCCACGCGTTCCTGGCCTTGCGCGCGGTGCGCCGACGGCCCTGCCGGCCCCGGCTGGTGGTGGCCGTGGACCCTTTCGCCTTGGATACGGCCGGCCTGGCCGCCGAGGGCTTTTATGCCGGCGTCATGGGTCTCTATCACTTGGGATTGGACCGCCTGGCCTTCACGCGCGGGCGCTTGAGCTCGCTCATCTTGGGCGAGGCCGCTTGGCCGCGGCTGGCCTGGCGGCTCGACCGGCGCCTGCGCGAGGGAGGGGAAGTGGTGATGTCCTTGTCCGGAGGAGCTCCAGCGACCGCGCGCATGCTCTACACGGCGCGGGAGTGGATCGCGGCCCAGCGTCGGGCCAGCCCTCTGCGCGGCCGGCCGGCCGAGGTCCTGCGCCGGCTCCGGACGGACCAGGGCTTCCGGCGCTTCGAGGCCGAGGGGCCGCTGGGGCCGGGCTTGCGGCGTAGCGCCTGGCGCATGCTGGAGGGCTGGATCGTGTCCGCCGCGGCCGGGCATCCCTGGGCCGGCTCCGCCCTGAGCCAGTCTTCAGCGGAGACCGGGCGCCTGGAGCCGGAGGCGCGGGAGGCGTTGGCGGCGGGCTTGTCGGCCCTGGGGTCGACGCAAGAGCAGCAGACCGCGGCGTGGGCGGCCCTGGAAGAGGAGTGGCCCCGCGAGACTCCCTGGCGGCGGCGGCTTTTCCGGCACCTGGCCGGCCGGGTCCTGGCGCGCGGGCGGCCGTTGCTCTTCCTCCCGGTGGCGCACCGATGGGGGCCGCGGCCGGGCATCGTCGTCGGAGAAGCTTGGTCATGGCAAGCCGGCGCAGCCGGCCGCATCAGCGGGCGCGTCTTGGGAGCCGCGCCGCGGCAGTGGCAGGGCACCGCCGACGAGTTCGCCCTGGAGTTCGGGAAGGCGAACTATGCCTGAAAATATCCTAACATCTTCTCAATGAGCGACACGGTCTACAAGGCGGTCGCGCAGCTCAAGGGCTTCTCGGTCAAGAACTGCGTCGCCGTGCCCGAGCCGTCCAAGGTCCTCATGTGTCCGCCGGACCACTACGAGGCCCGCGACGAGCGCAACCCGTTCTCCCCCGGGCATTCGGGCCGCATCAACCCGCATCTGGCGCGCAAGCAGTGGGTCGAGCTCCACGACGCTTTCATCGCGGCGGGCCTGGAGGTCGCCTTGGTCCAGGCCACGGCGGGCCTGGCCGACATGGTCTTCTGCGCCAACCAGACCTTCGCGGGGCTCACCGGGAAGATGGAACGGCTCTGCGTGCTGGGTTCCATGCGCTACCCATCCCGCCGCCGCGAGGTCGCGGCTTTCGAGGGCTGGTTCCGGGAGGCCGGCTACCGGGTGGCCGCGCTCAAGGACCAGGGCCTGACCTTCGAGGGCGCCGGAGACGCCCTTTGGCATCCGGGCCGGCGCCTGATCTGGGGGGGGTGCGGCTTCCGCTCCGACGCCGGGGCCTATGACGAGGTGGCGCGCCTGTTCGCGACGCCCGTGATCCTGCTCAAGCTCGTCAACGAGAGGTTCCCCCACCTCGATACCTGCTTCTGCCCCCTGACCCAGGAGGCCGTACTGATCTACCCCTCGGCCTTCGACGCGGCGAGCCTCGAGCTGATCTTCCGGCTTTTCCCGGTCATCGTCACGGCCTCGGAGCCGGAGGCCCTGCGGCAGCTGGCCTGCAACGCGGCCGTCATCGGAGGCAAGACCGCGCTCATGCAGAGGGGCGCGTCCAACGCGGCGCGCCACGTGGCGGCCATGGGCCTGGAGGTCGTGCCGGTGGACGTCTCCGAGTTCATCAAGGGCGGCGGCGGCGTGCACGCCCTCAAGATGTTCGTCTATTAGGGGGTCAGGTCTTGACATTTGACACTTCGGGTTCCGCCCCCTGGGAATCATGAGCTTCTTGACCTCCAATGTCCAATGTCAAGACCTGACCCCATCCTTGAATCCGGGCCGGGCGGGTTTCTATACTAAACGCATGAAACTCTTGAGGATTTTGTCGGGGCTGTTGATCCTGGCCTTGGCCGCCGCGGTCGCGACGCCGCTCGTGGGCGCGCAGGCGGAGGGCTCCTCGGAGTCCGCGGAGGCGGATCAGCCCAAGCCCAAGAAGAAGAAAGCCAAGCGCAAGAAGAAGGGCTACGATTACAGCAAGTCCAAGTACAAGGCCTATAAGGCGCTCACGGCCGAGGAGCACCACGCCTACAAGTTCGACGAGCACGGCAACCCCATCGTTCCGGGACAGAAAAAGAAGAAGCCCGCCAAGAAGAAGGCGAAGGCCGCGCCTCCCGATGGAGAAGACGGCGAGCCCGCCGAGTCCGCCGAGCCGGAGGAGCAGCCCGCGGAGGAGAAGCCCGCGGAGGAAGAGGAGCCGGCCTCTTCAGAAGAGGAGCACGCTGCGGCCAAGCCCATGAAGAAGCCGGAGCTCCACAAGGACCAGGCGCCCCAAGCGGGGAGCGTCCACTAACACCGTCTTCAGGCGGCTGCCTCAGACGTCGACGGCCTCTTCGTGCCCGTGGCCGATGGCCTTCTTCAAGGGCTTGAGCAGGGCGAACATGCACAGCCCGGCCCCGCAGGCCAAGGACATCAGCATCAGGAAGAAGCTCTCGTGGGACATCTTCAGCCAGTAGGTCCCGATGTAGCCGCAGAGGTAGTTGCCGAAGAAGCTGGACATGAACCACATGCCCATCAGCATGGAGACCATGCGCGGCGGCGCCAGCTTGGTCACCAAGGAGAGCCCTACCGGCGAGAGGTAGAGTTCGCCCAGCGTGAAGATGGCGGTGCAGATCGTGATGGGCAAGAGGGACGCCTGGCCTCCCGCATCGACCACGCGCGTCGCCGGCAAGAGCACCACGAACGAGACCCCCAGCAGGATGCAGCCGATGGCCATCTTGGCCAGGCTGGAGGGCTCGGTCTTGCGCTTTTCCTGCCAGCGCCAGAACGCCAGGACGACGGGGGTGAACACCACGATCATGATCGCGTTGAAGGACTGGTACCAGGTGGCCGGCATCTCCCAATTGACCATGGCCAAGGGCAGCCAGCGGCAGCCCTCCAGCCAGGCGAAGATGTGCCTGTTGCAGTTGGCGTCCACCCAGAGGGCGATGGTGTTGCCCTGCTGCTCGTAGACGCTCCAGAACGGGATGTTGAGCAGGCACAGGACGATGAGAGCGTAGATCTTCTTCATGTCCTCCGGGGTCAGCGGCGTGACCGCCTTGGGCGTGGCCGAGGCCGCCTGCTTCATGACGTTGTCCGGCGCCAGGTGCCGCTGGCCCCACAGGTAGACGATCAGCCCGAGGATCATCCCCACGCCGGCCGAGCAGAAGCCCCACCTGCCGTAAGGCGCGTAGTTCTCGCCCAGGGTCCCGGCGATGAGCGGGGAGAGGGTCGCTCCCACGTTGATGCCCACGTAGAAGATGCTGAAGGCCCGGTCGCGGCGGTGGTCCCCGGCCGGGTAGAGGTTGCCCACCTGCGTGGAGATGTTGGGCTTGAAGAAGCCGTTGCCCACGATCATCAGCAGCAGCGCCGGAAAGAAGAGGCTCTGCTTCATGAGCATGAACTCGGCGATGGCCATGAGCACGCCGCCCACGACCACGGCCCGGCGCTGGCCCAGCCAGCGGTCCGAGATGGTGCCTCCGATGATGGGGGCCAGGTACACGAAGCCGGTGTAGAAGCCGTAGATCTGGGAGGAGAGGGCCTGGGTGGTCAGCGGGCCGAAGATCGACTCCAGGGTCCGCTTGACGAACTCGTAGCCGAACACGTGCCCCGAGTTCTCGGGCAGGAAGAGGGACTTGGTCATGTAGTAGACCAGGAGCGCGCGCATCCCGTAGTAGGAGAAGCGCTCCCACATCTCGGTGGTGAAAAGGATGTAGAGCCCGGTGGGGTGCTTGTCCGGCGCCACGAGCTCGGCGGGGGTCTTCGCGGTCTGGTCCATGGGGAGTTTTTCCTTTGAGCGAGGTTGTGGCGTATCGTAACACAGCTATACGGTTCAAAGCAAGGAATAATCTGTCCGCCCTGGCCGACTTTTGGCGCTGCCTTGAGCGAGGTTCCGGCGCGCAGCGCCGGAACCCGCCCCGACACGAATGTGTCGGGGCCATACTGTGTCCGGACATAGTTCCCAGGAAGGATTTGTTCCGCGCTTCGTGCGCGGGATTCCGACGGGCTGCGCCCGTCGGAATGGCAGGACGGCATATTTCCGTTTCATTGTAGTATGATAACCCCCGCTTGCGTCAGGGTGGATTCTCGCTCATGTCATGGAAAGCGCCGGGCCCTGCCGTCGTCGGGTTCAGCGCCCTGTTGCTCGGCTTCCTGACCTTGGCCGCGTACGTCCCGGCGCTGCGCGGCGGGTTCGTCTGGGACGACGATCTCTACGCCGGCAACCCCCTTCTGACGCGCTCCGGCGCGTTGTCCAAGATCTGGACCCTTCAGCCCGCGCCCGAGTTGTATTACCGGGAATATCCCATGGTCTACACCAGTTTCTGGCTGGAGCGGCGGCTTTGGGATCCGCGGCCGCTGGGCTACCACGTAGACAACGTCATCCTCCACATCATCAACGCGCTCTTGGTCTGGCTGCTGCTCAGGCGCTTGGGGCTGCGCTGGGCCTGGCTGGCGGGGGCCGTGTTCGCATTGCACCCCGTCCAAGTCGAGTCGGTGGCCTGGATCGCGGAACGCAAGAACGTGCTCTCGGGGCTCTTCTTCTTGTCGGCCTTCGGCGCCTACCTCCGCTATGAGGACGGCGAAGGCCGGCGGTGGTACTGGGGCGCTCTGGGCCTGTTCGCCCTGGCGCTGCTCAGCAAGACGGTCGTGGCCACGCTGCCGGTCGCCCTATTGCTGGTGCGCTGGCAGCGCGGGCTGAAGACCGGCTGGCCGCAGGTGCGCGGCCTGCTCCCCTTCTTCGCGCTCGCTCTGGGGTGGGGTCTTTTCACGGTCTGGGTGGAGGCGCATAACCTCGGCCCGGACGCTCTTCGGGCCAGGCTCTGCGTCTCCTTCGCGCAGCGTCTTTTGATGGCGGGGCACGCCTTCTGGTTCTATCCCATGAAGCTCGCCTGGCCTGCCCAGCTCTCCTTCAGCTACCAGCGCTGGCCGCTGGACGTCCATGATCGGGTCCAATGGCTTTGGCCCGCAACGGCTCTGGCCGGTTGCGCGGGGCTAGCTCTGGCCCGGGAGCGTCTGGGACGCGGCTTCGCCGCGGCGCTGGGGTTCTACGCCGTGACCATCGCGCCCATGCTGGGCTTCATCAGCCTCTACACCTTCCGCTTCGCTCCGGCCGCCGACCATTACCAGTACCTGGCCTGCATCGGCCTGATCGCGGCGGCGGTGGGCGCGGCGGCGAGATTCTTCTCGCGCCGCTGGCTGGCGGCGGCCTTGTCCGCGGCCGTGCTCTGCGGGCTGGGCGCCGCGACCTGGCGGCAGGGGCGGCTCTACCGGGACTCCGGCACGCTCTGGCGGGACGTCCTGGCGAAGAATCCCGCCTCCTTCCTCGCGCACAACAACCTCGGGTTCTGCCTGGCCGGGCAGGGCCGGCTGGACGAGGCGATACGGCACTACGAGCTGGCGCTGAAGTCGGAGCCGGACTTCGCTCCGGCCCATGACAACCTGGGGGTCGCCTTGGCCGGGAAAGGCAGGCTGGAGGAAGCCATGCGGCACTACGAGCTGGCGCTCCAGGCTCAGCCGGGCTTCGCTTCGGCCCACAGCAATCTGGGCGCCGCTTTGGCCGGGCTAGGCCGGACCGGCGAGGCGATTGCGCACTACGAGCTGGCGCTCCAGGCGCGGCCGGACAACGCCGGCGCGCACAACAACCTGGGGCTGGCCTTGGCCAAGCAGGGAAGGATCGGCGAGGCGATGCGGCATTACGAGCTGGCCCTCCAGGCCCAGCCCGACATGGCCGAGGCCCACAGCAACCTCGCCGGGGCTTTGGCCGCGCAAGGCCGGCGGGAGGAAGCGGCCGGGCACTACGAGGCGGCGCTGCGGGCGCGGCCGGACTTCGCCGAGGCCCGCCGCAACCTCGCGGCCCTCCTCAAGGCCGCACCTTGATCGCGAAGCTGTCGGAGTGCGCGGACATCTCGGGCGCGTACATGGACTGCAGCACCGCAGCGCCCAGCCGGTAGGAGCCGGGGGTGGTGGGACGCAGACGGTAGCGCAGGACGTACTCGCCGTGCGGGACCCAGTCCATGAAGAAGTTGGTCAGCGAGTCCCGCGGTTCCTCGTAGCGCGAGAGCTGGTCCCACTTCCAGCCGCTGCGCAGCTCCTCGGCCTCGAAGCCCGCGGGCTTGGGGTCCTGGAGGTGCACGTACTCGAACTGGCTGCGGGTGTTCACCTTGAGCTGGACCTCGACTTGGTCCCCCACCGCGACCGTGTCTCCGGCGGCGAGCGGCTTGAGCTGGTAGGTCTCGCCCTCCTTGTAGCGCAGGAAGAAGCGCCGGGTCAACTCCAGCATGCCGGAGCCGGAGGCCGCGGCGGGCCGGTCCGTGGTGTAGATCCAGGTCAAGGACGCGAAGGCCAGGCCCGGCCCCTCCTTCTCGATGCGGACCGTGCCGTGCCGGGACGTGATGTCCGAGCCCAGACGCAGCCAGCGCAATGGCTTGGCCAGCCAGTCGAAAGGCTCCACCTGGGCGGTCTCCACATCAGGACCCCACTTCACGACGAAGCTGTCGCCCCGGTCCAGCGAGCCGCGGGACTTCATGACGTCGAGCAGTGAGTAGATGGCGGCGGCCGAGGCCTTGGTGGACTTCCACTCGTTGCCTTTGCGGTTGAAGAGCAGCCACTGCACCAGGCCGGGGATGCGCGGGTCCTTGGGCTTGAGGGCCAGGAGGGTGCGCAGGATGAAGGCGTGGGTCTCCACCGTGTCGTTGTACCAGAGCCAGGAGAGCTTCTCCGGGGTCCAGTAAACGCCCGCGATGGGGTCTTCGCGCGCCCCGTCCATGGCCCGGGCCAGGTACAGGTCGCCTTTGGCCTTGTCGCCCAAGCGCCAGTAGACGTAGGCGGACAGGGCCTTGCCCATGTGGGTCATGGCGTCGACGTGCTTGTCCGCGTAGTCGGCCCAGACCTTGGCGAACTTGTAGCCCAGGGCCGCCTGGGGCAAGGACCTCGGATAAGAGGTCACCACGTAGGCGGCGTAGAGTATGAGGGAGACCTCTCCCGGCTCGGGCTTGAGGTGCTTGGGCACCTCGTTGTTGACGAAGCCCAAGGCCCGGGCCGCCGCGTCCATGGGGACCTCGACGCCGTAGCGCTGCGCCTCGGCGAAGCCCGAGAGCACGAAGAGCGTGATGTAGGGGTCGGAGCGTCCGCCCGGGAACCACGGGTAGCCGCCGTCGGAGTTCTGGTAGCTCCTGAGCTTGGAGCTCGCGTCGCCCAGCTCCGCGGCCACCAGCGCGGGGTCGAACATGTCGATCAACGGCCAGTAGCTCTTGACGCCCTGGGAGAGCTCTTCCCACGGCGTCTCCATCAAGGTCATCAGGCGCCGGGGGTCGCTGCGGTCCCAGGCCGGGGTGAGCGTGCCGCGCTTGGGTATCTTCTTGACCGCCGCGGCCAGCTTGGGGTTCTTCTTGTAGAAGGCGTTGGTGATGGCCAAGGGAGTGTAGCGGTCGATGAGCTGCTCGCTGCACTCGTATGGGTAGTGCACCAGGAAGGGCAGGCTGTTGAGGATGGAGAGGGCGAGCTGGGGGTCGATCTGCACGGTCATGGATTCGTTGACCCGCGTGTCGTCCTGGTCCTCGAAATGCGGGGCTTTGAGGGCTTTCTTGATCGTGCCGTCGAGGCTGACCAGCGCGGTCTCGATGAGGCGCTGCCGCGAAGGCAATATGGGCAGGTCGCGTTCCTCGGCGTCAGCCTTGTCGCCCGAGCGCGCCACGGCCCGGATCTTGAAAGAGGTCTGCCCGCGCGGAGCCTTGACGGTCCAGGTCAAGGGCGTCAGGCCGTGGGGCTTGACCGTGAAGGGCTTGACCAAGTCCGCCAGGCCCAGCTTCTCGGCCGAGGGATCGCCCTCTTCCGTCACGGAGAGCGTGACCTCTCCGGCGAGCTCGGCTTCGGTCTCGTTGTGCACCACGGCCTTGATCTCGCCCTGGTCGCCCTCGCGGTAGAAGCGCGGCATGTCCACGCGCACCATCAGGTCCTTGCGCGTCACCGCCTCGGCGCCGAACGCGCCGCGCTTGACGTCCTTGGTGATGGCCGAGGCCTGGATCTTCCAGCTGGTGAGCTGCTCCGGGGCCTTGAATGAGAACTTGCCCCGGCCGGCCGTGATCTTGAGCTGCGGCTCGAAAAAGGCGGTCTCGGAGAAGTCCGAGCGCACCGCCACGGGCGCAGGCGCGGGCTGCGCGGCGTCCTTCTTGCCGGCCACCTCGTTGCGGGCCAGGCTCTTGGCTTCCTGGGCCATGGGCGCGGCCGCGGCCGCGGGCGCGGGCATGGCCCTGTCCATGGCGGCTCCGGCGGCTCCTGCCGCCATGCCCTCATCCTCGCTGAGCATCATCCCCTTGCTCTGGGCTCTGAAGCGATGGCCGTAGACCCGGGTGCGGTTGAGGCGCAGTTCGGGCGGCTCCGGCTCGTTGATCGCCGAGTAGTAGAGGTTGAGCATCTTCTTGATCCAGCCCTCCTCGACGGGGATCTGGTTGACGCTGGGCGCGAAGAGCGAGCCCTGGCCGGCCTGCGGGCCGCCGCGCGCGCCGTAGAGAGAGGATAGCCAGGGGCTGGCGGCCGCGGCGTAGTATTCGAGCGAGCGGTCGAACACCCGCACCACGGCCTCGCCGCTCACCGGCTTATGGTCGCGGTCGGTCACGGAGAGGGCCCAGCGCGCCTTCTGGCCGGGCTTGAGCACCTTGTCGTAGTCGAGCTTGAGCGAGAGCTCGCGGTCCTTCCAGGGCACGGCCGCGGCCGCCCCGCCCGAGCGGATCCTGAAGTCGCGCGCGCCGAACCAGCGCACGGAGAACCCGCCCTTGTGGTCCCCGGTCAGCGGTATGCTCACCAGCCGCACCCCGCCTTGCAGGGCCCGGCGCTCCAGGAGGTGCTGCCCGCCCCAGATTTCGACGAACACGGTGCCCGCGAGATAGTCGGAGCCCAGCAGGATGCGCGCGGTCTCGCCCGGCAGGTAGGAGGAGTGCTCGAAGAGCGCCACGGCCGGCAGCTGCAAGGGCAGGCGGCCCTTGGTGTCGGCGCAGAGCAGCACGATGGACTGCTCGTTGGCGCCGCCCCAGGGGTCCTGGCTGCGCACGGTCAGACGGTAGGCGCCGGTCTCCAGGCTCCCCAGAGCCGCGGACGCGGGTTTCTCGGCCAGGAACTTGAGGCTGCCGCCCGCCACCTTGGCGCCGTTGGGGACGTCCTTATAGATCGTCTCCAAAGACGGCGTCTCCGGGAAGTAGCCGGCCCAGTAAGGTTCGGTCTCCACGTCCTTGGGCCGGCCCGCGAGCCGGAAGAGCTCGAAAGCGCCGCTGCCCGCTACCGCGTTCTCGTTGAGGTTCATGAGCCGCACCGGCACCGCGGCCGGCTTGCCGGCCGTGAGGAACCCGGAGTCCGGCGAGATGTCGAAGAGGAAGGCCTTGGCCCCGGCCTTGAACGAGCGCTCGGCCGTGATGGTGCGCCCCCCCGCGTCCCGGGACTCCACCTCCACCCGGAAGTCCGAGGGCCAAGGGTCCTTCATGGCCTGGTCCTGGGGCTGGGGGGTGAAGGAGAACGAGAAGGCTCCGTCCGCGCCGGTCTTGACCTGGCCCGAGGCGACCTCGGTGCGGCCGCCGCCGATGTTGCCGCGCCACCACCAGCAGAACCACGGGATGTAGGCGTCCCGGTAGACTCTGTAGGTGACGGGGGCGTCCGGCACCGGGCCTCCGAAATAGTACTTGGCCTGGCCCGCGACCATGGCGAGCCGGCCGTAGCGCCAGGCTCCCGTGGACTCCTTCACCGTCACCTCGAACTCGGGCCGCTTGTACTCCTCGACCGCGAAGCCCTCCGAGCCGGAGAAGCCGTGGCCGAAGTCGGTGATGGAGGCGTTGATGTTGTAGCTGCCCAGGAGCCGTCCCGTGGGGATGGTGAATCTGGCCGAGGCGCTGCCCAGGGCGCTCAGCTTGAGGTCCTTCTTGTAGAGCTCCTGGTAGTTGGCGTCGCGGGCGCTGAAAGACACCACGGAGGCCCCGTCGTAGACCTTGTAGCCGCGCGGGATGCGGCGCAGCACCGTGACCTTGGCGCGCACCTCCTGGCCCGGCCGGTAGATGGGCCGGTCCGTCTCCAGGCGGACCTCGATGGGCGCCGGGACCGAGTGGCTGAAATAGACCGGATTGGCGCCGTAGGCATACGAGGCTCCGGCCTGGGCCAAAGCGTCGAAGGAAAGGTTGTAGCCGGTCGCGTAGGTCAGGGGCACGGTCGCCGAGGCCTGGGCCATGCCGGAGTCGTCGGCGGCCAAGGACAGCCGCTGCGCGGCGCCCCAGTCCTCGCGGCGAAACGCCTCGAGGGAGGCGGCCGCGGGCCGGCCGTCTAGGGCGTTGACCGTGTAGAAATGCAGGGCCGGGGCCTCGCGCCGGGCCGGGCCGGCCGGGTCGAAGATGAAGTCCCGCTCCGGGCCCTGGGCGCCGACACTGGTGATGAGGAAGAGCTCGGTCACATTGACGATGGCCGCGGACATCAGCGAGCTCTTGGGCGCGAAGCGCTCGTCGCCGCTGGCCAAAGCCAGGTAGACGCCGGGTCCCAGCGCGGGCGGGGAGACCGCGGTATCGGAGTAGGCGTAGGCCGCGTGCGTGCTCACCGCCGTTTCCCAGGCGAAGTCCGGGGCACGGACCGCGTAGGATGCCGCGAGCTCGCGTTCGGGCTGGCGCAGGGCGCTCCAGTCCTGTTGTTCCCGGCGCGGGCGCAGCGACTGCAACTCCCGGGGGTCGAGCCGGTAGAGCCGGAAGAAGACGGCTCCGAGGTTGCGCGTGTTCAAGGAGAAGGCGTTCTTGCCCGGCGGGGGGGTGAAGCGCGCGGTGAGGTTGAGGACGGGCAGCTCGATCTCGGCGCGCAGCTTGGCGCAATGGCGGCCGGCGCGCGAGAGCGGCCAGGTCTTCTCGATGCGGCGGCAGAGCTGCACCGTGTCCGCGTAGCGGGAGCGGCCGTCGAGCAAGGAAGCGGCTTCCCAGCCGGCTTGGGCCTTGGCCGGCGGCGCGGAGAAGGACTCCAGCCAGCCTTTGAGGATGGCCACGGCCGAATCGACCGCGGCGGCGTAGTCCGCAGCCGGAGCCACGGCGTCGGAGTGCCGCAACGGGATGAGCAGGCGCCAGATCCGCCACTGCTCGCCCGCCGCGGCGCGGCCCGCGGCCGGCATGCGCGCCGATTCTTCCATGATCGCCGCGGCCTGGGCTGCCGGAGGAGCGTCGGCTGAGAAGGCGACGGCATAGTCCTGCTGGAGGAACGAGAGCGCGGGCGGATTGCGCTCCGGCTTGTGGGCCGCTTCGTCCAGGAGATAGACGGTCCAGCGCAGGGCCGCGAAATCCCACAGCGTGGGCGCCATGTCGGTCTCCGCGCCCTTGAGGTCCACGAAGTAGCCCTCGCCGGAGATGGGCGCCTGGAGCAGCTCACGGCGCAGAGCCCAGAGCTGGAGGAACGCGGCCTGGGCTTCCTTGTGCCACTCCTCGGGAGTGCGGCGGGCGAGGTCCTTGGTCCCGGCTTCCACGTCCGCGGGGGCGGAGTAGCCGTACTGCTTGATGAACTCGCGCGCCAGCTCCGCGCGCTGGATGAGGAAGCGCCCGCGCCAGACCGGGTCTTCGGGCAGCTTGGCGGCCAGCGAGCGCGCCGCGGCCTCGGCGTAGCGGAACAGGAGAGCCTCGCTCTCGACGGCGCGGTAGAGGGCCCTGAGGCGGGTCTCCTCATCGGGGGATTTCAGCAGGGACTCGTAGCCTTTGAGCGCTTCCTGATAGAGGCCTTGGTCGAAGCGCGCGTCGTAGTCCTTGAGGGTCTTGGGGGCTTGGGCCGACGCGGGGCGGAGCAGGCAAGCCAGCAGGGCGAAGACGAGGGATCGTCTCATAAGGCCTCCGAGGGTTTCGGGGACACCATACTAAATTTGACCGGCGCGGGGCTGGCCTTTTGACACCTTCCGGCCTGAAAAGTTCCCGAAGCGCGGGTGCGGAGAAGATCTGTAGGAAATCGGCCTGTGCTGGCGAGCTGTCAAACGAGCGCCCGGCGGCCCTTTGCCGGGCGCAACCGCCCAGACAGGCTCTGCCTGTCTGGGCGGCGCCGTGCTGCGTATGCCGGCGACACCGCAGTTATCCACGGACTTGCCCCGGGGCAAGTCCGTGGAGGAATCTTTGGGCTCGCGACTCTTCGCGCGAAGAGTTTGTGGATAACTTGCGGCGTCGGCCGCTCTGTGGTTCTGGGCGCGCCTTCGGCGCGCGACTCCGCACCGACAGGGATAGCCTGTCGGTGCGGAGTTCCAGGGACGGATCAACGGCTTTTCGCGCGCCTGGAGATCTCCCCCGCACCCAAAGTGCCCGCCTGACCTCATTTTGCTAACATATCCGGGATGATCGGCAGCTACAACCGCTGGACCTTGGTGGTCCTGCTCGCCGGAGGCAAGGGCGAGCGCCTGGGGCCGCTGACCACGGTGCGCTGCAAGCCGGCCGTGCCTTTCGGCGGGATCTACCGCATCATCGACCTCACCCTCTCCAACTGCATCAACTCCGGCCTGCGCCGCATCTTCGTGCTCACCCAGTACGTGCCCGCCTCCCTCAACCGCCATCTGCGCGAAGGCTGGCGCTTCATCAGCCGGCCCACCCTGGGCGAGTACGTGGAGTCCTTGGCCCCGCAGTTCCGCGTGGGCGAGGAGTCCTTCCGGGGCTCGGCCGACGCCCTCTACCAGAACCTGACCACGCTCGAGCAGGAGGACGCCGAGGTGGCCCTGGTGCTCTCGGGCGACCACATCTACAAGATGGACTACCGGCCCATGCTGGACTTCCACGTGCAGACCGGCGCGGACATGACCATCGGCGCGGTCGAGGTCCCCAAGTCCCAGTCCAAGTCCTTCGGCATCTTCGAGGTGGACACCACCTCCAAGGTCATCGGCTTCCAGGAGAAGCCGGAGGAGCCCAAGACTTTGCCCGGACACCCGGAGCTGTGCCTGGCCTCCATGGGCATCTACGCTTTCCGCATCTCGGCTCTGCGCAAGGCCCTGGAGGCCAGCAACGCGGACCCGGAGAGCACGTACGACATCGGCAAGGACATCGTCTGGCGCATGATGCGCGGCGGGCCGGTCATGGCCTACCAGTTCGTGGACATGAACAAGAAGTCCTCCAAGTACTGGCGCGACGTGGGCACCGTCGACGCCTACTGGTCGGCCAACATGGACTTGGTCAACGTGGACCCGGACTTCAACCTCTACGACCGCAACTGGCCCATCTTCACCACTCAAGTCGTGGCCCCGCCGGCCAAGTTCGTCTTCTCCGAGGGCGGCGACGGCCGCGTGGGCACGGCCACGGATTCGGTGATCTCGCCCGGCACCATCCTCAGCGGCGGCCGGGTGCACCGCTCCGTGGTCGGCCCTTTCTGCCGCATCAACTCCTTCGCCCGCGTCGAGGAGTCCATCCTCTTCGACAACGTGGACGTGGGCCGGCGCGCGGTCATCCGGCGCGCCATCATCGACAAGGACGTGCGCATCCCCGAGGGCGTGCAGATCGGGGTCAAGCCCGAGGAAGACCGCAAGCGCTTCTACGTCAGCCCCGGCGGCATCGTGGTCATCGCCAAGGGCGACGTGATCCAGGCCTGAGCCGCCGTCGGGAGGAACGATATGATGGAACAAAAGCCGGGGTCTCCTCGTATATATAGCAGGGGCGAGATCGAGCGCCTCCTGAAATCTCATATGAGGAGGGCTGCGATGGGGGAGATCAGAGTAAAAGTCCGGTTCGAGAATCAGCTCGATCGCGGACTTTTTGAAACGGGGCATATCGCAGAGGCGGAAATCCGGGTGCGGGAACTGGATGCCGTCGTCGACACCGGCGCGGTCCTGTCCCTCTTGCCTCAGGACTTGGTCGAGGCTCTGGGCCTTAAGATTTTCAGCAAGGCCGTGGTCGCGCTGGCGGATGAGACAAGGATCGAGTTGCCGCGGGCCGGCAACTTGACCGTGACCGTCGCCGGCCGTACCATGAACACGGACTGCCTCGTAGGTCCGCCCGGCTGCGAGCCTCTGTTGGGGCAGCTCGTGATGGAAGAGCTGGACCTGATTGCCGATCCGGCCAAGCGGACTTTGACCGTGAGGCCGGAGTCCCCGTATCTGCCCACCCTAAAACTGAAGTCGCAGCGCGTCGCATTGAGAGGTTGAGAAAGTTAAGAAAGTTAACACCTGTCACCAGGCGCTAAGGGCGACGTGATCCAGGCCTGAGCCGCCGTCGGGAGGAACGATATGATGGAACAAAAGCCGGGGTCTCCTCGTATATATAGCAGGGGGGAGATCGAGCGCCTCCTGAAGTCCCACGTGAGGAGGGCTGCGATGGGAGAGATCCGGGCGAGGGTGCGGCTGGAGAATCTGGGCGACCGCGGGGCTTTCGAGGCGGGACGATTGGCCGAGGATGACATCCGGGTGCAGGATTTGGAGGCTATCGTGGATACGGGCGCGATGATGACGCTCTTGCCCCAGGACTTGGTGGAAGCGCTCGGCCTCAAGATATTCGGCAAGGCGGTCGTGTCGTTGGCCGATGAGACGCGCATCGAACTGCCCACGGCCGGGACTTTGACCCTGACCGTGGCTGGGCGCACCATGCATATGGACTGCCTGGTCGGGCCGCCCGGCTGCGAGCCGCTGATCGGCCAACTCGTGATGGAGCAGCTGGACCTCATCGCGGACCCCGGGCGGCGGACCTTGACCGTGAGGCCGGAGTCCCCGTACCTGCCCACCCTCAAGCTGAAGTCGCAGCGGGTCGCACTGAAAAGTCAAGAAAGTTAACAAACACCCGTCACCATCTAAAAGTCAAAAAAGTCAAAGCCTGTCACCAACTGCGGTTCGTCCTTGCAGTCCATTCTCGCGTAATATAGAATTACTGCACCTTCTATGCGGCTTGCGCTTGCGTTCGCCTGTTTGGCCGGTCTCTGGCCTTGCGCTGCCGCACAGACCCACGCCGTCCCCAAGAAGCAGAGCCATGCCGCGGTGGCCCGGGCCGCGGCCGGCAAGGCCGGCGCGCCCACGGACCTGGTCCTCATCTTCGACACCAGCGGCAGCATGAACGAGAGCGTGCCCGGCGGCCGCAAGGTCGACGTGGGCAAGGCCGCCATGTGGAAGTTCGTGGAGCTCCTGCCCAAGAA
>JAPLKL010000078.1 GCA_026388095.1 Elusimicrobiota bacterium
AAGAAGCAAAAAGAGAAAGGACCGGCCGATGAAGGCTCCCTTCTTCTCTTCAACGACAACGCCAACGGCAAGGAGAACGGACCCAGAAACTACAAAAGCCCGTCAACGGCCTCCAGGCTCATCCTTGGATGAGAAAATGCTCTCTTCATCGCGGTGCCCGCGGCCGACGACGTCCGGTGCGCCGCGGCGGCACTCATCGCGGAACTGCGGCTCTCCGGCGCCGACTACAAATGGGTGGAGCCGGAGAACCTGCATCTCACCTTGCGGTTCTTCGGGGAGACCCCCCTGGACCGGATCCCTGAGCTAGAGGCCCTTTTGCGCCGGGCCGCGCAGAGACCGCGGTTCGACATCTCTTTCGGCTCGGTGGGAGCCTTCAATTCATGGGATGATCCCAAGGTGGTGTGGGTGGGGGTCGGCAGCGGCGCCGCGGAGCTCGGGGCTTTGGCCGAGGCCTTGGGGGCAGCCGAAGAAGGCCGGCCGTTCTCGGCGCATCTGACCATCGGACGCAGGCGCGGCAGGAGCGGCCATGAGCGGCTCAGGGCCGCGGCGCTCCGGGCGGGATTCCCGCAGATGCGTCAGGAGGTGGGCCGGGTCGCCCTCTTCGAGAGCCGGCTGACGCCCCGGGGCCCGACCTATACGGTCCGCGCGGAAGCCCAAATCGGGATATGAAACCGGGCGTAAAGGTTGATAAAATACCGGTGTGATGGTATGCTAGTATCATCAATCTACAACGGGAGAATGAATCATGATGGGAATCCTTAACATCTCGGAGGGCTCCACGATCGGCCTGCATGCGGCGGTGCACCTTTCGAAGGGGAACGGCGAGCCCATCACCACAAAGGAGGCTGCCGAGGCCATGAAGGTGTCGGCCGCTCATTTGTCCAAGATATTCCAACGCCTGGCCAGATCCGGCATCGTCAGGGCGGTGCGCGGACCCAAGGGCGGCTATCTGCTCAGCCGCCCCCTCTCCGAGATCCGGCTCCGGGACGTGTTCGAGGCCATCGAGGGCCCCATGAAGCTGAGCCGCTGCCTGCTGTCCCAGCCGCGCTGCGGCGTCGACGGCTGCATGCTCGGGGACATGATGGCGCAGATCAACAAGCAGGTGGTCGAGCATTTCGAGAGGCGGCTCTCCGAGCTCTGAGGCAAGCGGAAACCGGCTTGACCCAAGTCAAGGCGGATGCGGGTGATCTGCCGCATAATATCCGCATACCATGAAGCGCAAGATCATCCGCATAAACGAGTCGAAATGCGACGGCTGCGGCCTTTGCGCCTCGGCCTGCGCCGAAGGCGCCATCAAGATCATCGACGGCAAGGCCAAGCTGGTCAGCGAGACGTACTGCGACGGCCTGGGCGCCTGCCTGGGCGAATGCCCGCAAGGGGCTCTGACCATCGAGGAGCGCGACGCCCTGATATTCGATGAAGAGGCCGTGCAGGAGCATATGAAGAAAGAACGACCCGCCGAGCATCCGCACGCCGCGCATCATGGAGGCTGTCCGTCCGCGAGGGCGATGGATTTTGGTTCGCCTAAGATTGAACCTTCAGGGCAGGTCCAGCCCGTCAAGTCCGCCTTGTCCCATTGGCCCGTGCAGCTCCACCTCATCTCGCCGGCCGCTCCCTATTTCCAGAAGGCGGACGTGGTCTTGGCCGCGGACTGCGTGGCCTATGCCTTGGGCGGCTTCCACGAGACCTACCTCCAGGGCCGGCGCCTGAGCATCGCCTGCCCCAAGCTCGACTCGGACCAGGAGGAATACGTGGAGAAGGTCCGCTCCCTCATCGACGACGCCAAGATCAACACCCTCACGGTCATGATCATGCAGGTGCCCTGCTGCTCGGGGCTGCTCGCCATGGCCAAGAAAGCGGCGGCGGGCGCCAAGCGCAAGGTCCCGCTCAAGGCCGTGGTGGTCGGCCTCAAGGGCGACGTCCTCTCCGAAGACTGGGTTTAGCGGCCGCCCCGAAGTAATGTATCATCATTCCCCGAAGGGGGAATTATGATGCTGCGAGCCGCGCTTTTCGTCCTTGCCTTGTCTGTCCGGCCTGCCGCTGCCATGGCTGCCGAGCCGGACTGCGCAGGCTGCCACAAGCTCCACTCTCCGGCCCTGGTCATGGAATGGCAGCGCTCGAAACACGCCGGCGCCAGCGTGGGCTGCCTGCAATGCCACGGGGCCGAGGCCTCGGACGCGGGGGCCTGGAAGCACCACGGCGAGACCATCTCGGTCATCGTGACCCCGAAGACCTGCGCCCAATGCCACGCCGACGAGGCCGCGCAGTTCGCGCGCAGCCACCACGCCCGGGCCGGCGAGATCCTGGCCAGCCTGGACAACGTGCTCGCGGAGAAGGCGGCGGGCATGCCCGGCAACAAGGCGGACGCGGTCAGCGGGTGTCTGCAGTGCCACGGCGGCGTGGTGAAGTTCATGAAGGATGAGAAGGGGGCGGCGCTCCGTTCCGGGCCGGAGGGCCGGCCGGTGATCGATCCGGCCACCTGGCCCAACAGCGGCATCGGCCGCTTCAACCCGGACGGGTCCAAGGGCTCGTGCAACGCCTGCCATTCCCGGCATTCCTTCGAGTCCAAGCTCGCCCGCAACCCCGAGAATTGCGGCAAGTGCCACATGGGGCCCGACCACCCGCAGATCGAGATCTACAACGAATCCAAGCACGGCATCGCCTTCCATGCCAACAAGGACAAGATGGCGCTGGACAAGGAGGGCGACTGGATCCTGGGCCGGGACTACTCGGCCGCCCCGACCTGCGCCACCTGCCACATCGCCGGGCATATGGGCCCGGACGGCAAGGTGGCGGGCAACACGCACGACGTGGGCGAGCGCATCAGCTGGACCCTGCGGCCGGTGGTCAGCGTGAAGCAGAACCTGGTGGTGTTCAAGGACGGGTTCAAGGAGGACTATCCGGAGACCCGCCCGGTCCCCAAGGTCGGGGAGAAGATCGAGACTGTCGAGAAGGCCGTGGTAGGCGAGCAGCCGGTCTCGCGCACGGTGACGCGCGAGGTGGCCCAGGTCATCACCTGGCAGAAGCGGCGCGAGGACATGAAGGCCGTGTGCCTGAACTGCCACGGCCGCCAGTTCGCCGACGGCTTCTATGAGCAGTTCGATTCGTTGGTCGCGCTCTACAACGACAAGTTCGGCAAGCCCGCCAAGGCCGTCATGGACGAGCTCCAAGCCGACGGGGTGCTCAGCGCCAAGGCCCCCTTGGAGCACGACGTGCAGTGGGATTTTTGGGAGCTTTGGCATCATGAGGGCCGCCGCGCCCGGCACGGAGCCAGCATGATGGGCCCGGACTACACCCATTGGCACGGCATGTACGAGGTGGCCAAGAACTTCTACCTGCGCTTCCTGCCGGCGGCGGTCAAGGCCGCCTCGGAGAAGAGTCCGGACCTCGGCCGCAAGTGGCAGGCCAAGCTCGACGCCCTGATGACCAAGGAAGAGCATGTCTGGCGCAAGGGCCTGACTCCGAAGGAGGCCGAACAGCTCCAGAAGGAGTACAAGGCCAGATACAACCAGTAGCACCGGAGGCTCCATGAAAATCCTGCTGATCTCAGCCAGCCCGCGCAAGGCCCGCAGCCAGACCTGGGCTTTGGCCAAGCATGTGGTCAAAGGCCTCGGCCCGAAGGCGCGGGTCGAGACCGTGCATCTGCGCGACCTCAAGATCGGCTACTGCACTCACTGCGAAGCCTGCCACGTGACCTGCATGCGCTGTCCCGTCAAGGACGACGTGCACGCCCTGCTGGGCAAGATGCTCGCCGCGGACGGCATCATCCTGGCGACTCCCAACTACATCAACCAGGTCACCGCGGCTCTCAAAGCCGTCCTTGACCGCTCCAGCCACTTCATCCACTGCAAGCGGCTCATGGGCAAGTACCTCTGCGCGGTGGTCACCTCGGGCAGCGGCACCCAGGACGGGCTCATCCTGGACTATCTCCGGCATTACGCGCACATCTGCGGCGCGCAGTTCTCAGGCGGCGTCACGGCCTGCGCCTACGCCATGGAGAAGAAGGCCGCCGAGGCCGTCCGGTTCGGAAAGAGGTTCTCCCAGGACATCTCCGGCCGCAAGAGGTATCCCGCCCAGCAGCGGGCCATCGAGGCCGCGATGGCGCACTTCGGCAGGATCATCGCGCTGCGCAAGGACCATTGGCGCGGCGAGTACGCGTACTGGAAAGAGCAGGGCTGGCTCTAGGGCTGGCCAAGGCATCTAGGACTTAGGGCCCATGACGCGTCTGGGCCTATTTGGTAACCTGACAGCGATGGGCTTCTGGTCATTGCTGTGCGCGAGCCTGCTCCTGGCTCCGGCCTCGTCGGCCAACGACGTCGGCGAATCCGTGCGTTTCAGCGGACGCGCCGCGGCGCGCATGGAGGCCGTAGAGCCCTCGGGAGAAGGGCGGGTCCTCTTCGACACCGGCGATAGTGACGCACCCGCCTTCCCGTATGACACCGTCCTTCTGCAGGGTATCATGCCGGACGGGGGCCTGCGCCTGGAAGTCGCGCTGCCCTCTTTGGCGGGGCTCTGGCATACGTGGACGCCGGTCGAGGTCAAGCGCTTCCCGACCGGGCGGTTCTGGGCGCGCTGCCGGTTCGCCGGCCCCAGCCGCCGGCCCCTGCGCCTGCGCGTCGTGGACGCGGGCGTCAAGACGGCGCACCTCTTCGAGCTCTACGACGCCGAGCTCTTCATTTCCGGGACCGGACCTGAAGCCGAGCCTCGGTCCCGGGAGACTCCGTCTGTGGTCGTGCCCTCAGCCGGGACGTACCGGTTCGTCCGGCGCGCGGATTGGGGAGCCCAGCCTCCCAAGGGCGACTACACCGCGCACGCGCCCGGGCGCCTGACCATGCACCACACGGCCGGCCGCAAGCCGGCGACCTACGAGGAGGCCGCGGCGGAGATGCGCTTTATCCAGGATTTCCACATGAACGGGCGGGGCTGGCTGGACGTCGGCTATCACTTCATCATCTCTCCCACCGGCCACGTCTTCGAGGGCCGGCCCGAGGGCGTGGTCGGCGCGCATGTGCTCAACCACAACACGGGCAACCTCGGCGTATCCTTCATGGGGAACTATCATCCGCCGACATCGGATCAGCCCACGGCCGAGGCGCTCGACGCTTTCCGGGCCTTGGGCAGGCGGCTGGTCGTCGACTACCAGATCCCGGGCGCGCAGATCCAGGCGCACCGGGACCTGGGCTCCACCGACTGCCCCGGAGACATCCTCTACGCCAAGCTGTCCGAGCTGCGGGCCCAGATCGTGGCCGAGGCCAAGCTGGGCACTCGCCGCCTGTCCAAGGGGGAGCTCCCAGTCGAGGCCTACCTGAAGTCCCTGCCCTGGTAGCTCTTAGAACTTCTCATACTGCGGCTTCCAGACCCGCGAGAACCCTAACGAGACGCCGGTCATGGCGCTGTAGCCCCAGAGCGGCCGGGTCTTGAGGGCGAACGAGTAGAAATCGAGGAAGGGGGCTATGGTGAGGTGCTTGAAGATGGGGATGCGCAGCTTGAAGTTGACGTCGCTCTCCCAGCGCAGGTCCTGGGGCTGGTCGTGGTCGGTCAGGAAGAAGTAGTTGGCCCACGCCTCGCCTTCGAACTTCACGGGCCCGGGCCCGAAATCCCGGGCTAAGAGCGCGCGGGTGCGCAGACCGTACTGGGTGTGGACCGGGTCCACGGAATAGTCGCGCTTGATGTTGGCCGCCAGGCGCAGCGAGCGCACGAAAGCGCCGTCGTAGAACTCGACGCCCGGGTAGGCCGAGAAGATCTGACGGCGCCGCAGCGGCGGGGTGGCCTCGAGCTGGGTCTCGTAGTTGAAGGCCAGAGACGGGCCCCAGGAGCGGGCCAGCCACGGCGTCGGGATCGCTCCGAGGCGGCGGGTGCCGCTGGTCGTCAAGCTCAAGCGGTTGGCCGTGACGTTGGTGATCGGCGGCTGATTGCGGGGCCGCAGGCTGCTGCGGGCGTAGTCGAGCTCCAAGGTGTTGCCCCATTTGTAGTCGCGCAGCAGGTAGTCGGCGTCGGTCCTGACTTCGCCCGCGATGAGGAGCTCGTTGCTGCCCTGGATGCGGGGGTTGGACACCGAGTTGAAAGCGTCGTCGCGCACGACCTGCGTGTTCTGCAGGTTGAGACTGACGTCCCGGAAGTCGATCCGCCAGAGCCCTTTTTCCCTGATAGGACGCCCCTCCATCCAGTCGCGGTAGCAGCCGGGCTGGCTGCCTTGGCGCTTGCGCAGGGCGGCCAGGACGATGTCCGCCATGCTCCGGTTCCCAGGGACCGGTTCCCGTTCCGCCGGCAGGCCCAGGATGTCGGCGAAGATCTGTGTGGTGGTGACCCGGTAGTGGTCGTTGGGCTCGACAGGCACGCCGTGCACGGTGGTCGTGCCGGCCGGGCCGAGGCCTCCTATCACGAAGGCGGGCTCGCCGCCGATGCCCTCGGCTCTTTCATTCCACGACCGGCTCTCGGCCATCAAGGCCTTGAGCTGGGAGCCCTTGAGGCTCAGTCGGACGGGCTGGTCGTCATAGCGCAGCCAGACTCGCAGCAGGCTCTCCTTGATCCCGGCATCGCTGGGGACGCCCCGCGGCCAAGCGCGCAGGAGCCCCGCCTCGGAGCCGGTCTCCTCGGCTATAAGGTCCGCGGCCATGGTCCAGAACTCGCGGTCTCCGATCTCGCGGGCCTGCGCGGCGGGCGGGAAGATGTCGCGGGCGGCAGGGATGAGGGGAGGCTCCGTGGAGAAGGTGATGCCGAAGGACTCCGGCTCGAATTCGGAGAAGGAATCGGCGATGGGGACCGATTCGTCCAGGAGGATGGTGCGGCTGCGCAGGTGCATGTCGCGCCCGCCCGGGCGGCGCTCGACGGAGACCTCGGCGATGTCGAGAGCCAGGGGATAATCGCGCAGCGTGGCGAGCGGAGGCTCGTATTCCTTGCGGCCCTTCTCGATGACGTCCATCTCGGATCCCTGCGTTCCCGTCGGCTCGCCGCCGCTCTCGGCCAGGATCAGGTCCACGCCGCGGGCCAACAGCCGAAGGTCCATGGAGACCTCCTTGGCGTGGGCCAGAAGCACGACCACGTCGGCCTGCTCCCGGAACTTGGGGAGGCGTTCCTCCAGGGCGGGCAAGGGGTCGCGGACGGTGAGGTGGCCCAGTCCAGAGCGCGCCAGGTACCGGTTGGCATCGGGAGAGGTGATCGCGGTGATGGCGACCTTGAGCCCTCCCGCTTCGACCATGACATGGTCGGGCAGGAAGCTGACCGTCGGGGCGCTGGAGTAGACCAGGTTGGCTGACAGGAGCTGGATGCCGTCCGGGTGGTCGCCGCGGTAGCGCGCCAGGTCGGCCCAGTTGAAGATCTCAGCCGAACCCACGGCTGAATAGGCCAGACCGAGCTTGCTCAAGGCATCCGTGAGCGCCGTGCCCTTGAGCTCGGCCAAAGGGTCGCCCAGGATGTCCTGATGAGAGACCCCGATGATGGGCGGGCCATGGCTGCGTTCGCGCTGAAGTGCCGTGGCCAGCCGGCCCAAGCCGCCGAAGCCCTTGCCGACCATGATGATGTAAGCGTCCTGCCCTTCCCAGCGCAGGCGGGCCAGCGCCGCGGCGGTGTTGTGCCAACGGGCGCCTTCGCCCTGGGACGGGTCGATCAGGGCCGTGACCAAGGAGTCGCCCGAGGGAGTCGTCGCCATGGAAAGCGCCAGGCTGCGGGTCGCGGGATGCACGCTCCACAGGGCCTCGAAAGAGGACGGGTCCTGTCCGGCCCGGAGCAGTCCGGCAACGAGGGCGGGGATGGGAGGCGAGATGATGGCCACGGCCGCCTCGGTCTCCAGGACCGCGGCCGGGGCTTGGTCCGGGACCGTCCCCAGTCCGTCGGGGATCCGGAAGCGGTAGTCGCTCCCGCTGTAGTAGCAGGGCAGGAACTCGATGTTGCGCAAAGTCCCGCTGGAGGGGAACTGCAGCAGGAGGCGGCGCAGGGGAGCTTCGAGGTCCTCCTGCGTGAAGTGGGGAAGGATGTTGTCGATGAGGGCGATGCGGACCGCGCCGGAGGAGAGGATTTGGGCGCGGGTCGGCACGGATAGGAAGAAGGAGACCAACAGCAACGGCGCTGTCCCCCAACGGAACAGCCGGCCCCCGCGGGGGGCCGGCTGGCTTCCGGCACCTGCGGTGCCGGAAGTCAAGATGAGGCCACCTTCGTTTTGCTCTTTGCGGCCTTGAAGCTCAGGGCGTCCTTGCCCGCGTCAACCTCCACCGCCTGGCGCTCGCGGACCTCTCCGGAGAGCAGCAGCCTGGCCAAGGGGTCGACCAGGAGCTTCTGGACCGCGCGCTTGAGGGGCCGCGCGCCGTAGGCCGGGTCATAGCCCTCCTGGGCCAGGAAATCCTTGGCCTTGTCAGTGAGGTCCAGGGTCACGCGCCTGTCGGCCAGGCGCGCGCGCACGTGCTCGAGCTGGATGTCCACGATGCGGCGCAGATCCTCTTTGGACAGGGCCCGGAAGGCCAGGATCTCGTCGATGCGGTTGAGGAACTCCGGCCGGAAGCGGCTCTTGAGGTCGGCGGGGTCGGCGTTGGAGGTCATGAGCACGAGCGTGTTCTTGAAGTTGACCGTGCGGCCGTGGCCGTCGGTCAGCCGCCCGTCCTCCATGATCTGCAGCAGGATGTTGAAGACGTCCGGGTGGGCCTTCTCGATCTCGTCGAGGAGCACCACGCAGTAGGGCTTGCGCCGCACCGCCTCGGTGAGCTGGCCGCCTTCCTCGAAGCCCACGTAGCCGGGGGGCGCGCCGATGAGGCGCGAGACCGTGTGCTTCTCCATGTACTCGGCCATGTCCAGGCGCACCATGCTCTTCTCCGAGTCGAAGAGGTACTCGGCCAGGGCCCGGGCGAGCTCAGTCTTGCCCACGCCCGTGGGTCCGACGAGCAGGAAGCAGCCGATGGGGCGGTTCGGGTCCGCGAGCCCGGAGCGCGAGCGCCGTACGGCCGCGCAGACCGCGGCTACGGCCTCGTCCTGGCCCACGATGCGGCGGTGCAGGGACTCCTCCATGCGCATCAGCTTCTGCGACTGCCCTTCCAGGATCTTCTCCACCGGGATGCCGGTCCAGCGCGCCACGACCCGGGCGATGTCTTCCTCGTCGACCTCTTCTTTGAGGAGCTTGCGCTCGGACTGGACCTTGGCCAGCTCGACCGCCAGGCCTTCGACCTTCTTGGCCAGCTCCGGGACCTTGCCGAAGCGGATCTCGGCGGCGCGGTGCAGGTCGCCTTTGAGCTCGGCCTGCTTCTCCTCGGTGCGCAGCTCGTCGATCTGGGCCTTGAGCCTCTGCGAAAGGGCCAGCAGGCCTTTCTCCTTCTCCCAATGGCCGCGCAGGTCCTGGGCTTTGGCTTTGAGTCCCTTGATCTCGGATTCGATTGCCTTGAGGCGCTCCCGGGAAGGCTCGTCCTTCTCCTTGCGCAAGGCCGTGGCCTCGATCTCCAGCTGGCGCAGGCGCCGTTCGGCCTCGTCGAGCTCGGCGGGCAGGGAGTCGATCTCCATGCGCAATCTGCTGCCGGCCTCGTCCATGAGGTCGATCGCCTTGTCGGGCAGGAAGCGGTCGCTGATGTAGCGGTCCGAGAGCAGCGCGGCCGCGACCACGGCCGAGTCGCGGATGGCCACGCCGTGGTGGAGCTCGTAGCGCTCCTTGAGGCCGCGCAGGATGGCGATGGTGCCCTCCACCGAGGGCTCGCCGACCAGCACGGGCTGGAAGCGCCGCTCCAGCGCGGCGTCCTTCTCGATGTGCTTGCGGTACTCATCGAGGGTCGTGGCGCCGATGCAGCGCAGCTCGCCGCGCGCGAGCATGGGCTTGAGCATGTTGGCCGCGTCCATGCCGCCTTCGGCGGCTCCCGCGCCCACCAAGGTATGGAGTTCGTCGATGAACAGGATGATGCGGCCCTTCTGGGCCGAGACTTCCTTCAGAACGGCCTTGAGCCTTTCTTCGAACTCGCCGCGGAACTTGGCGCCGGCCACCATGGCCCCGAGGTCCAAAGCGATGACGCGCTTGCCCTTGATGCCTTCCGGCACGTCGCCCGCGACCACGCGTTGGGCCAGGCCGTCTACGATGGCGGTCTTGCCCACGCCGGGCTCGCCGATGAGGACCGGGTTGTTCTTGGTGCGCCGGGAGAGGACCTGGATGACCCGGCGGATCTCCTGGTCGCGGCCGATGACCGGGTCGAGCTTGCCGCGCCGGGCCGTCTCGGTGAGGTCGCGGCCGTATTTCTCGAGGGATTTGAAGGTCCCTTCCGGATCCTGGGAGGTGACGCGCTGATTGCCGCGGACCTGGGTCAAAGCGGAGAGGATTTTCTCGGCGCTGAGCCCCTGCTCATGCAGCAGCTTGGCGCCGTCTCCATCGGCGTCGAGCATGCCGAGCAGGAGATGCTCCACCGAAAGGTAGTCGTCCTTCATGGACTGGCGGCGGGTCTCGGCCGCGTTGAGGGTCCTGGAAAGGCCTGGCGCGGCGTAGCTCTGGCCGCCGGAGACCTTGGGCCTGCGCTCCAGGCGCTTGGCCGCGGCCCGGGAGAGGGCCGCGGGGTCGGCTCCGGCCTTGCGCAACACCTCGGGCACGACGCCGTCTTCCTGCTTGAGCAAGGCCAGCAGCAAGTGCTCTTCGGAGAGCTCCTGGTGGGAATGCTCCTGCGCGAGGCGCTGGGCCTCCTGCAGGGCTTCCTGGGACTTGGTCGTCCAGCGGTCTATGTTCATGGCGGAACCACCTTCCGGGGTGTCGGAAAATATCCTACATCTTTGGCCTGGCGGGGCGCTCTGGCCCGGCTCGGGGGCTCAGGGCACCAAGGAGTCGTCTGAGTCGGTCTTGGGCCGGCTCGCGGCCTGCCCTCGCCCCGGGGTCAGGGCGATCCAGTCCGCCACGATGCGCGCCGCCTCGTCGAGATAGACGTCCGGGGCCGAGGGGTCCTTGTTCTCTTCTTCCTCGCTGTTGAGGCTCCCCGTCTTGGCCTGGGTCGAGGCCTGCACCGCGGCCGCCGCGGGCGCGGGCTTGCTGTCCAGCGTGGCCAAGGAGATCTCGACCGCCGGGAACTTCGGCGTCTTGCGCGCCGCGCGCTCGGTCTTGCGCTTCTTGACGCGCTCCTCGTCCGCGCTCTTCTCGGCCCGGCGCTTGCCCTCGTTGAGCGAGAGCGCTTTATCCTTCTGCTGCTTCTGATAGCGCTCGATGTCCTCGCGGATGTAGCCGAACTCCGGCGAGGCCGCCATGCGCTGCTGCGAGCCCTTCTCGAGCTGGGCCAGGACCGGGGTCACCGTGTCGAGCCTCTGGTGCGGGACCGGCTCCACCTCGTCGTAAGGCATGGCGTTCTTGAGCGAGGTCTCGGTCACGTCCATGAAATCCGCCACGGCCGGCATGCGGATGTCGGGAACGACTCCCCGGTTCTGGGTCGAGCCGCCGGAGATGCGGTAGAACTTCTGGATGGTGAGCTTCAGGGAGCCCGGCTTGTAGGCGTGCAGGGCCGTGGGCATGTACTGGTCGAGGTCCACGACCGACTGCACCGTGCCCTTGCCGAAGGTGCTCTTGTGCCCCGCGATCACGGCGCGGCCGTAGTCCTGCAGGGCCGCGGCCAGGATCTCCGAGGCCGAGGCCGAGGCGTGCGAGGTCAGCACCAGCATGGGCCCCGAGTAGGAGACGTCGCTCTCCAGGACCGGGGTGCGCAGGACCCTGATGAAGCCGCGGGTGTCCTTGACCTGGACCACGGCGCCGCCGTTGATGAACACCTTGGTGAGCGCCACGGCCTCGGAGAGCGAGCCCCCGCCGTTGTGGCGCAGGTCCAGGATCAGGCCGTCGATGCCCTCGGACTCCAGCTTGGCCAGGAGCTTCTGCACGTCGCGCGTCGTGCTCTTGGCGTCGCCGGCGCCCTTGAGGTCGGCGTAGAAGGAGGGCAGGTCGATCTCCCCGATGCGGGCGCTCTTGCCGTCCGGCTCCGGGACCGTGAGGATCTTGGCCCGGGCCTCCTGGTCGACCAGCTTGATCTCGTCGCGCACCAAGGTGATGACCACGCGCTTGGAGGCATCCGCGGATTCGGCCGGGATGACCTTGAGGCGCACCGTGGTCCCCTTGTCGCCGCGGATGAGCTGGACCAGCCGGTCGAGCTTCATGCTCACCGCATCCAGGAACGGCCCGTCGCCCTGGGCCACGGCCTCGATCTTGTCATTGGGCTTGAGCCGCCCGTCCTTGGCGGCCGGACCGCCCGGCACCAGCGACACGATCTTGGCGTAGCCGTCCTCGGATCGCAGCACGGCGCCGATGCCGACCAAGGAGAGCTTCATGCTGATGTTGAAGTTCTCGGCGCTCGGCGCCGCCATGTAGTCCGAGTGGGGGTCGTAGGAGTGGGCCAAGGCGTCGAGATAGGCCTGCAGCACGTCGTTGGCGTCGAACTCCTTGAAGCTGCGCACCATGCGGTCGTAGCGCGTGAGCACCGTCTTGACCTGCTCCTCGGGCTTGGTGCCCCCGAGCCGCTCCTGCAGGATGTCGAACTTGGCGCGCAGGCGCCAGAGGCCCGCCGACTCCTTCTCGTCGGCTGGCCAGGGCAGCTCGTGACGGTCCACGACCAGGCTTTCGTCCTCCGTGAAGGTGAAGGTCGAGGCCGCGACCTTCTCCACCTGGGCCTTGCGCTCCTGCGCGCGCTTGAGGAAGCGCTCGAAGATCTCGTAGGCCGGGGCGAGATCGCCGTTGCGGATCAGGTCGCCCAGGCGGTCTCCGTAGCGGGCCCCGAACTCATCGACATCGGACTTCTCGAAGAACATATGGTTGTAGTCGTAGTATTCGAGATAGTCGTGCAGCCATTGCCGGGACACGGCCTCGTCGATGGGCCGGTGGTTGTAGTGGGTCTGCTCGAAGATGCGCGCCACGAGTTGGGCCACGACCTGCGCGGCCGGGGCCGGCTCCAAGGCGGCCTGCGCCGGCCGCGAGGAATTCTGTCCGGCCGGCACCTGCGGGACTTCCGATGCCGCAGGCGCCGGCAGGGCGGGCAGCAGGGCGAGACACAGGGTCAGGACCGCGCGTGTAAGCATAGACCTATTATAGAAGGGAAAGAGACGCCGCGCCAGTGGCGCGCGGCCCGGCTAGTCCTTGGCGACGAGCAGGCGCATCTCCTTGAGATAGGAGACGGCCTGGGCCACGTCCTTGTAAGGGATGCGCACTCCCTTCTTGGACCATCCTTTATAGGACGAGTCCTCGACCCATTCGCGCAGGTCCACGCCGGTGGTGTCGCGGAAGATGGTGATGCGCACCACGAGCTCGACGCCCGCCTTCTTCGGGAAGCGCGCCAGCTCCCTGTCCTCCATGGTGTTGGGCTCCTTGGGGAGCTGCTGCAGGACCGGGACGACGCCGTCGAGGAGGGTCGCGTTCAAAGTGATGCCGGACTTGGTGGGGCCGGTGTAGGAATCCCCCTGGATGAAGGTGCGCACCGAGCCGTATTTGTAGCCCTTGTACTCGTCCACGTAGAACTTGATCTGGGTAGTCTCCGAAAGGGAGATGGTGCCCAATTCCTTTAAAGGCTTGAATTCGCGCGGTTCTGCCATTGTCCCTCCGACTATCCGCGATTATATCATAACCGGACGGCAATTTATATAATACTCGCGGATGTTCACATTAACATTAGTCTGTCTTCTGCTCATCGCGGGCAACGCTTTCTTCGTGGCCATGGAGTTCTCCCTCATCCGGGTCCGCTCCTCCCGCATCGAGGTGCTGGCCCGCAAGGGCAGCCTCAGGGCCGTGCGGGTCCAGGAGATGCTCGGGCGCCTCGACGACTACATGGCCGCGTTCCAGTTGGGCATCACCGTGCTCAGCCTGGCTTTGGGCTGGATCGGCGAGCCGGCCCTGGCCCATTGGCTGGAAGGCCGCCTGGTCGGGCTGGGCGTCGTGCTGCCGGGACATCTCGTCCACGGCCTCGCCTTCGCCGTGGGGCTGAGCCTTCTGTCCACGACCCAGATCGTCCTGGGCGAGCTCGTGCCCCGGGCCGTGGGCATCCAGAAGGCCGAGGTGATCTCGCTCTGGGGCGCCTATCCCATGCGGGCCTACGCGCGGGCGATCCGGCCTTTGGTCGCGCTCATGTCCGGCCTCTCCAAGGCCGTGCTCAAGCTTTTGGGTTTCAAGCCGGCCGCGGAGACGGAGTCCACCCTTTCCGAGGAGGAGATGCGCGTCCTGCTGGGGGAGAACCAGGAGAAAGGCTCCTTCCCGTTGGAGCGGCTCCTCCTGCTGGAGAACCTCTTCGACCTGGGCACGGCCAAGGTCTCGGACGCCATGGTCCCGGCGGAGAAGATCGCCTTCCTTTCCGTGGACAAGAGCTGGGCCGAGAACATGGAGGTCGTCCGCTTGAGGCGCTTCTCCCGCTATCCGCTCTGCGCCGGCGGCCTGGAGAACGCCGTCGGCATGGTCCATCTCAAGGACCTGGTGCTCAAGCCGCTCGCAGGGCCGGCCCCGGACCTGCGCGCGATCAGGCGCGAGCTGGCCGAGGTCCCCGAGGGGGAATCCCTGGAGAAGCTGGTCAAGACCTTCCCGGACAAGGGCATCCATCTGGCCGTGGTCAAGAACGCCGAGGGACGCATCAGCGGCCTGATCACTCTTGAGGACATCATGGAGGAGCTGGTCGGCGAGATCCACGACGAGTTCGACCTGCCTCAGGCCTGGCGCTTGGCGGACCTGGTCGTGGGCCCGGCGGTGGCGGTGGGTCTGCAGGCCTCGGACCGCAAGGCGGCCGCCGCCTTGCTGGTCTCCCGGCTCAAGGCCGCGGTCCCGGAGCTCAACGAGGAAGAGGTCCTCAAGGCCGTCTTGGACCGGGAGGCCAAGCTCTCCAGCGCGGTCGGCCGCGGCGCGGCCGTGCCGCACGCCCGCCTGCCCGGCCTGGCCCGGCCGTTCGTCGTGGTCGGGCGCTTTTCCAAGCCGGTGCCCGGCGCGAGCCCGGACAACGTGCCGGTGCGCCTGGTCTTCCTGATCCTGACTCCGGTCTCGACCCCCATCGTCCAGCTCAAGATCCTCAGCCGCATCGCCGCGCTGCTGACCAACGAGAACCTGCGCCGCAAGCTCCTGCGCGCCAAGACCGCGGAGGCCCTGCTGGAGACCCTGCGCACCGCGGACACCCTCCTGGCTGTTTGATTTGGGGGCGCTACAGTCCGTCCGACTTGGCCTTGCCCAGAGTCTTGCCTTCAAAACTCCGGCCGATCCCTCCGGACAGACCCTGGCCTCCGCTGAGGACCCCCGGCTTGGCAAGCGCGGCGGGCTTGCTGCCGGAAGCGGCCTCTTTTTCCTTTCCCTCGGCTGAGGCAGCGGGCAGGGCGGTCGCCGCAGGCGCCTGCGCCGGGGTCGCCGACGCCTTCTCCCGAGCCTCCTGTTCCGCCTTGGCGGCCTCTGCCCGGGCCTTGGCCTTGGCCTCGCGCTCAGCCTCGTCCGGATCGGTCACGCCGCCTGAGATCAGGTCCATGCTGTCCGGAGCGGGCCCGGGACTCACCGGAAGGCCTTTGAGGTCGCTCTCCGGATACTCGGGCTTGGGCGCCGGCGCCCTATGCGCCTCGAACCGGGCCTCGTCGGGCCTCATCCTCTTGCCCCTGATGTAGGCGCCCAGGATCAAGGCTCCGGCTATCAGCAGGATGACGATCTTGAGAACGCGCCGGCTCAGGAAGCCGGCGTTCATGGCTCACCGCCATAGGACCGAACCATATGGTCAGTTTAACCTCAGATCGGCGTTTTGTAAAGGAAGAATTTCCCGCAGCGACAGGAAAAGCGAACGGATCGGCCGCTCGGGAACAGCGCCGTAGAATTAGTATCATATGCCTCCCATGAATCAAGGGCGGCCTCGCCGAGTCGCGGTCCTGGGAGCCGGACTCACCGGACTCTCGGCCGCATACGAGCTGCGCCACCGCGGCGGCGGGCGCCAGCAGCCCCCCGAGGTGGTCGTGTTCGAGGCGGCGCCCCGCGCCGGGGGCAAGATCCTCACCGAGACGAATGACCACGTGCTCTACGAGTCCGGCCCCGACTCCTTCAGCACGGCCAAGCCGCAGGTCATGGAGCTGATCCGGGAGCTGGGCCTGGGCTCCGAGCTCCTGCACATCGATCCTAGGCACCGCCGGCTCCTCATCCTGGCCGCCGGCCGCCTGCGGCCCCTGCCCGAGGGCATGGGGCAGGTCATGCCCGCGTGCTGGTGGCCCTTCCTGTTCAGCGACCTGCTGAGCTGGAAGGCCAAGCTGCGCCTGCTGGCTGAGCCCCTCATCCCGGCCGAGGACGGGGAGAGCGACGAGTCCTTGTCCGCCTTCTTCGGCCGGCGCCTGGGCCCGGAAGCGGTGGACCGGCTCGTCGACCCGATCCTGGCCGGCGCCTGCCAGGGCGACCCCGCGCGCCTGAGCCTGCGCAGCACCTTCCCGCAGTTCGCGGACGTGGAGCGGCGCGGGGGATTGCTCCGCCATTGCTGGGGGGGGCGCAGCCGGCGCTCTGCCGTCGAGACGCACGCCGCTCTGCCCGTGACCCTGCGCGGCGGCCTCGCGCTCCTGCCCGAGGCCTTGGCGCGGCGCCTGCCCTCCGGCAGCCTGCGCCTGGGCGCGGCCGTGGCCAGGCTGTCGCGCCGCAACGGAGGCTGGGAGGTGCGCACCGCCGCGGGCCCCGAGGCCTTCGACGCCGTGATCGCGGCCCTGCCCGCGCCGGCGCTGGCTCCGGTGCTTGACGCCCTCGACCCGGAGTTGGCCGGAGTCCTGCGCGAGATCCCTTACGGGGCAGCAGCGGTCGTGACCTTGGCGTATGACCGCAAGGGCTTCTCCTACCCGCTCGGAGCGGCCGGCTTGATCGTGCCCAGGTCCGAGGGCCGGCGCTTGGCCTCCGCCGCCTTCACCTCCAGCAAGTTCCCCGGCCGCGCGCCTGAAGACCTCATCCTTCTGCGGGGCTTGCTGGGAGGGGCGGAAGCGATCGGCGAGGACGCCTCGCGCACGGCGCGCGCCGAGCTGCGCGATATCCTGGGACTGGGAGACGCCCATCCGCGCTGGACGCGGGTGGCGCGCTGGCCGGCCGCGCATCCCCAGTACACCATCGGCCACGCCTTGCGCGTGCGGCGCCTGGAGTCCTGCCTGCAGTCCTTCCCCGGGCTGATCCTGGCCGGGGAATCCTACCGCGGCGCGGGCCTGCCGGACTGCGTGCGTTCCGGCCGGCTCGCCGCGGCCAAGGTCCTCACGCCCGCCGGCGGCCGCGCCGTCGCGGGGGTCGCTTAGTGGACCTCCGGCGCGCGGCCAAGGCGGTCAAGGAGCTGGGCCTGCCGCCCTATCGATTGGAACAAGCGCGCCGGGCGGTCTTCGGCCATGCCGTCTCCTCCTATGAGGATATCTCGGTCCTGCCCCTGGCGCTGCGCGCCGAACTGTCCAAGACCGCTCCCATCCTGTGCCTGGCGCCTCGCGAGCTGCTCGTTTCTCCGGACGGCCGCGCGCGCAAGGCGGCGCTGGCGCTGCTGGACGCGAAGGTCGTGGAGACGGTGCTGCTGCGCCCGAGCCCGCGGCGCTGGACGGCCTGCGTGTCCACGCAGGTCGGCTGCGCCTTCGGCTGCGCCTTTTGCGCCACGGGGCGGATGGGCTTCGTGCGCGACCTGACCGCGGAGGAGATCACGGACCAGGTGCTGTTCTGGCGCCAGCACATGCGGCGCGAAGGCCTGGAGGGGGGGCTGGACAACGTGGTCTACATGGGCATGGGCGAGCCCCTGGCCAACTACGAGGCCGTGGCCGAGAGCCTCAGGAACCTCATCGACCGCAGGCAGCACGGCATCGGCGCCCGGCATGTCTCGGTCTCGACCGTGGGCATCCCCCAGGGCATCGAGCGCTTCGCCGCGGATTTCCCGCAGATCAACCTGGCCGTGTCCCTGCACGCGGCCGAAGACGAGCTGCGCAGCCGGCTCGTTCCGGCCAACAAGGCCTTCCCGCTGGCGGACTTGGCCCGCGCCTTGGGGAAATATCTCGGTTCCAGCAGCCGCAAGGTCCTGCTCGAGTACGCGCTGTTCTCCGGGGTCAACGACCGTCCGGCCGACGCTGACGCCCTGGTCGCTTTCGTGCGCCGCCTGGGCCGGCCCGAGCTCTTCCACGTCAACCTCATCCTTTATAACCCGACCAACCCGACCACGGCTTCGCTGCGGCCCACGTCCGAGCCCGAGGCCCGGCGGTTCCAGGACCGGCTGCTGGCCGCCGGCCTGAAGGCCACGCTGCGGCAGAGCCTGGGCGCCGACATCCAGGGGGCCTGCGGCCAACTCGTATCCGAGAGGAGTCCCGATGGAAGACAACCCTGACCGGACCACGGAAGAGGAGCGCCTCAAGGGGCGCCCGTCCCGCGCGCGCTACGACAAAGTGCATCTGGCCCTGGAGCGCAAGTGGCGGCGCCGGGAGCTCAAGGCCGACCGGATGATGCGCGAGGTGGTGGACGTCCTTTGGGACGCGTTCGCCGGCAGCCCCTACTCCTGGTGCGGCTTCTACCTGCTCGCCGCGGACGGCCAGAGCCTGGTCCTGGGGCCGCACCGCGACAAGCCGGCCTGCTCGCCCTTGCCCATGCACGGGGTCTGCGGCCGGGTGGCGGCCAGCGGCCGGGCGCTGGTGGTGCCGGACGTGAAGGCGCTGGGCGAGGCGCACGTCGAATGCGACCCGCGCAACCTTTCGGAGATCGCCCTGCCGGTCTTCGACAAGGCCGGCAAGGTCTGGGCGGTCTTCGACGTGGACAGCGCCGCGCCCGCGGCCTTCGACGAGATGGACCAGCGGTGGCTGGAGAAGATCCTCAAGAGGTTCGAAGAGACATCTGCTCCTGAGTCTGGCCGTTGAACGAGCGCCCGGCCTTCGGCCGGGCGCTGGGTAGAAAATCAAGCCGCCCAGACAAGCAAGCTCGTCTGGGCGGCGCTCGTGGCAGGAGAGTTGCGGCTGTTGTCGTCCTGTTGTCGTTCTCGATGCGCCTAGCTGTTGCGGCTGCAATGACAGTCTAGCTGAGCCGTGTGACGGAATTGTTTCAGGCTGCGCATGAGTTATGGGATATAATCTACTCTCCCCATGGACCTGCTGAGCGTCGTCCCCGCCGTGGCGATCGTCATCATCGTGCTGGCCGTCGGCTTCTCCTTCGTCAACGGCTTCCACGACGCGGCCAACGTGGTGGCCACCATGATCTCCACGCGCGCCTTCCAGCCGGGGAGCGCCCTGATCATCGCGGCCTTGGCCGAGTTCGTCGGCCCCTTCCTCTTCGGCACGGCCGTGGCCCGGACCATCGGGTCAGGCATCATCCGCCCGGAGGACGCCACGGTGGGCGTCATCCTGGCCGCTCTGCTGGGCTCCATCGCCTGGGGCCTCATCACCTGGTACTTCGCTTTGCCTTCATCCTCGAGCCACGCTTTGGTCGGAGGCATGGCCGGAGCCGTCCTGGCCGCCTCGGGGCCGACGCACCTCAGGGTGCACGGCTTCACCGCGGTCCTGGTCGTGCTCTTCACCTCGCCCGTGATCGGCCTCTTCGCCGGCTATTGGGCCCAGAAGATCCTGCTCTTCCTGTCGCGCGGCTTCACCCCGCGCTTGAACGAGGTCTACAAGCGCTTGCAGGTCGTCTCGGCCGTGGCGCTGGCCCTTTCCCACGGGACCAATGACGCCCAGAAGTCCATGGGACTCATCGCCATGACCTTGGTCTCCACCGGAGTCCTGCATGCGTTCGCGGTGCCGGCCTGGTCCATCGGCGTCTGCGCCCTGGCCATGGGCTTGGGCACGGCCATCGGCGGCTGGCGCATCATCAAGACCGTGGGCGACCGCATCTACCGCCTGCGGCCCATCAACGGCTTCGCGGCCCAGAGCGCCTCGGCCGCGGTCATCATGTCCGCGGCCGTCTTCGGGGGCCCGGTGTCCACCACCCACGTGGTCTCCTCGGCCATCGCGGGCGTGGGCTGCGCGGAGCGCGTCAAAGCCGTGCGCTGGAACATGGCTTTCGACATCGCCTTGGCCTGGATCGTCACCATCCCGGTCTCGGCGGGGCTGGCCGCGGCGGCCTATTTTTTGTTGCGCGTCGTCTTCCACGTCTTCGGGAGGTCTTGAATGGGACTCCGTGATATCTTCTTCCCGCCCCAGCGGGATTTCGTCAAGATGCTCAAAGAGCAGGCGGAGAAGACCGCCGAGGGCATGCAGGCCCTGCAGGAGTACCTCGCGGACCCCACCCCCGAGCGGGATAAGCTGGTGGTCCGGCTGGAGGATGAGGCCGACGAGATGCGGCGCATCCTCATCGAGGAGCTCAACCTCTCCTTCGTCACGCCCTTCGACCGGGAGGACATCTACGCCCTCTCGCGCGCCATCGACGACATGATCGACTACGCCAAGTCCACGGTGGAGGAGATGAACCTCTTCGAGGCCAAGTCCAACGAGCACCTCAAGCGCATGGCCGAGGGCCTCCGGGAAGCGTCCCAGGAGATCGCGGCCGCAATCCCGCTGATCACCACCCATCCCAACGTCTGCCAGCAGCACATCGTGCGCGCCAAGAAGGCCGAGAACTTCGTGGAGCACCGCTACCGCGAGGCCCTGGCCGAGCTCTTCAAGATCGACGACGTCAAGGAGATCCTCAAGCTCCGGGAGATCTACCGGCACCTCTCCAACGCGGCGGACCGGGGCGACGAGGCCGCCGACATCATCGGCGACATCGTGGTGAAGATGACTTGAAGCCAAAAAGGTACAATCAAACCATGAGACACTGGCGCCTCGCCGTGCCGGCGGTCGCGGCCCTCGCCTTAGGGGGCTGCTTGGGCGAACTGCCCACTTTGCCCCAGATCCAGACCGGCAACCCGCCCCTGGCCACGCCCGGCGGCCCCACGCCGATCAAGACCGACGCGCAGATCACCAACGCGCTCGTAGACCTCGTGGAGGCCAAGCGCCAGTTCAAGGTGGATGTCTCCCAGTTCCAGCCGGGGACGCCCGAGGGCGACCTCATCAACTTGGGGTCTCCCATCGGCTACCAGCTGCGCACGCGCTACCTTTCCCTCGGCATCCCCCTGGCGGAGGCCCTGTCCCGCAACGCCGACCCGGTCTTCCGCGAGCGGCTCATGAACCTGGCGCGCTGGGACGCCGACGGAGAGACCCGCGCCGCGGCTTTGGTGGCCCTGGCCGGGACGCACGACGCGGTCCATTACGACGTGTTCCGCGAGGCCCTCATCCACCTGGACCCGGCCGTGCGCTTCGGGGCCCTGGAGGCGCTGCTCATCTGGGACCACCCGGAGAGATCCATGCCCCTGCTCACGCAGGTCGCGGAGAGCGACTCGGAGCCCATCCTGCGCGTCTACGCGGCCGGCGGGCTGGCGCGCCTGCAGGACCCGGCGGGACTCCTGCGCCTGCGCGCCTATCTGGACCACAGCTCCTGGCTGGTGCGCGCCATGGCCGCTCAGTATCTGGGCGATTACGGCGGCGCCGAGGACTACGACCTGCTCGTCTCCCGCATCGGCCGCGAGACGGTCAACGACTTCGTCGTGGCCGAGTACTGCATCGCGGCGCTCAAGCTTTTCCCGAAGAAGGAGCCGCCGCCCCCGCCGCCCCCGGCGACTGAGGCGCCTCATCCCACCGTGGACCTGGCCGCCTTCCAGCTCGAGCCCCTGGTGGTCGTCGCGCACCGCGTCAAGATCCAGAACCAGCTGGCCATCGACCCCCAGATCAACGCGCACCTCATGCGCCTGCTGCAGCAGCGCATGGACGCGCGGCCCGACTCCCAGGCCGCTCTGGACGCGTCCATCGGGAACCTCAGCAGGCTCTCCACCGCGACCGGGTACAAGCTCAAGACCCGCTACACCGAGCTGGGCTTCTTGCTCACCGAGGGCCTGGCCGGCGTGACCGACATGCAGATGGACTCGGAGCTCGAGAAGGTCTCGCGGCTGGGGACCAACGTCCAGACCCGGGCCGCGGCCATGGTGGCCCTGGCCTTCACCCATGACCTGCGCTACCTCCCCCTGTTCCAGGGCGCCATCGTCGCCCCCAACATCACGACTCGCTTCGGGGCGCTGGAGTCCCTTCTGACTTTGCAGAACCCCGCGGTCCAATTCCAGGTGGGCAACGCGGCGCGCGTGGATGCCTCCTTGCTGGTGCAGGTCTATGCGGCCAGCGGCATGTGGCACATGGGCGACATCTTCGGACGGGAGATCCTGCTCAATCTCGCGCAGAACCAGGACTGGCTCGTGCGGTCCATGGCCATCCGCTACCTGGGAGAGCAGGGCGGTTCCTACGAGTACACCAAGATCATGCAGTGGTTCTCTATGGAAAGCAACCAGATGGTCAAGGCCGAGATGTGCTCGGCCCTCTTGAACCTCCAGAAATTCAACACTCCCTGAGGCCATAATAGATATGGATCTGAAAATCTTGACGGGTCTTGCGCTCACCGGCGGCAGTTGGGTCATCTACCTGCTGCTGCTGTGCTCGGTGGTGGCCCTGGCCGTGATCGTGGAGCGGGTCATCGTGCTGCGCCGCGAGGAAGAGGCTCTGGCGGGCCTCGACGCGGCATTCCTCGGCGGCGTCTCTTCCGAGGGGATGCCCGAGCTCGAAAAGACGATCGCGCGGCATCCCGGCGCGGCCTCGCGCATCCTGCTGGCGGGGCTGGCGCAGGCGCGTCACGGCCCCGCGGGGGTGGAAGACCACCTTGTGGCGGCCACCCTCGCGGAGAAGCGGGGCCTGGAGCGGCGCCTGCTGATCTTGGGGACCTTGGGCAACAACGCGCCCTTCGTGGGGCTCTTCGGCACCGTTCTGGGCGTCATCAAGTCTTTCCACGACCTGGCTCAGAGCGGCTCCGGCCCCGAGGTGGTGATGCAGGGCCTCTCCGAGGCGCTGGTGGCCACCGCCGTGGGCCTCTTCGTGGCCATCCCCTGCGTGGTGAGCTACAACTACCTCTCCGGCAAGGCCAAGGACCTCCTGGCCCGCACCGAGTCCTTCGGCCGCATCCTGCTGGCCCAGGTGCGCTCGCAGCACGCCCCTGCGGGGCGCAAGTAGGCGGGACATGGCCTCCTCCGGCGCCAATGACGACGGCCCCATCACGGCGATCAACGTCACCCCGCTGGTGGACATCATCCTGGTGGTGCTCATCATCTTCATGGCCACGGCGCCGCTGATCCATAACCGGGCCATGAAGGTGGACCTGCCCAAGGCGGCTCAGCACGAGCGGGCGGCCACGGAGGCCCTGCAGGTGGTCTACAACGCCCAGCGCGAGATATCCCTCTCCGGCAAGCGCGTGACCGAGGCGCAGCTCGGAGTCGAGCTCCGGTCCTTGGTCGCCCGGTCCGCGGACCTGCGCGTGTCCCTGCGCGCGGACCGGAACCTTCCTTACGGGGAGATTGTCCAACTCTTGGACGTGGTGCGCGGCGCGGGCGTGCACAAGATCGGCCTCGAAGTCAAAGCCAAGTAACGGCGCAGGGTTCGATGCAGCGGGAAACGAAGAAAGGACCGGACCTTTTCCAGAAGTGCCTGGCGGCCTCTTTCGCCCTGCACGTGGGGCTGCTCATCGGCGGCCGCCTGGCCCGCCATTCGGCCGCGCCTCCGCTTCTGGAGATCGACCTGAGCATGACCTCAGGCATCAATGGCACCGGCCCGGCCAAGCTGGGGGCTCCTAAGAAATTGGTGCCGGATGCCAAGGGCCTGCCCAAGCCGGCAGAGGACAACACTCCTCCCAAGCCCGTCCCCGTTACCCCGCCGCCCAAAGACTGGGTGACGCCCGGACCCAACACCAAGGTCGTGGAGAATCTTCCGGAGCCTGCGCCCACGCCGGGCGGCGCTCCGGAGGGCACTGGCACGGCGGCCAAGCTCGGCGGTTCCGGAGTCGGCTCGGATGAGGGTTGTCCCGGCTGCACGGGCAATGGGAGAGCGGCGCTTTCCAAACTCCCCGTGCTCCTCAATAAGAACGAACTTCTGGCCATCATGAGGCGCTTCTACCCGGAAAGCGAGCGCCGCGCCGGCCGGGAAGGGAAAGTGATCGTGTTCCTGCACATCAGCGTGGAAGGCAAGGTCGACCCGGTCGACATCGGCCAGTCCGGAGGGGCGGCTTTCGACGCGGGCGCCAAGGAAGTGGCCAAGCGCATGCGCTTCTCTCCCGCCCTCGGCCTCAAAGGCGAGCCGGTCCCGGTCAAGATGCCGCAGGCCATCCTCTTCCAGTTGGAAGACTAGGGAGCCCGGGGTCCCGACCTCATCTTGCGCAGCATGAGCCGCGCGGCGCGCCAGACGTAGCCGAAGGCGCCCAGGATCCAGATGGGGTTGGGGACCAGGAAGACGTAGCCCGCCACGAGCAGGGCCGCCAGCAGCAAGGACGGCAGGGCCGTGAGCTCCAGGGGCTGGACGCGGCCGGAGGCCTGGTCCGGGGCCTGGGCCTTGAGGGCCTTGAAGACGCGCCAAGTCAGCAGGGCGGCGATGGGCAGGGTCAGGATGTTGGCGATCAGGGCGGCGGGACCGGGCAGCAGCGACAGGACCAAAGGCAAGGTCAGCAGGCCGTTGAAGAAAGCGTGCGCCGCGATCGAGGAGGGCAGGCCTTCCTTGTGATAAGCGTAGCTCAGGATCAAAGAGTGGACCAGGCGCGTGGCGAAGAGCAGGGGATCGGAGAGCTCGTGGACGGCGACGAAGACCACGGAACTGACCAAAGCCGGCAGCCAGAACTCCCCGAGCAACGGGATGCGCCGCATCATCCGGCGCAGGCCGGCCAGGAGCCCGTTGCGGAAGAGCATCTCCTCGGAGACCGGCGCCATGACCGCGGCGTCCACCGCCAAGGCGGACACGGTCGCGACGGTGAGCTGGTGCGGGACGGGGCTCTGATATCCTGGGTGCTGTTGGTAGCCCAGGTACGCGGCGACCGCGGTCGTGACGAGCGTGATGGCTAGAGGGGCTACGGCCGCCAGCCAGCCCACGCGCAGGGAGCGGAGCAGGCTGCGCTGAGGCGCCGGCGGGGCGCGCGGAGCGGCCGAGCCGGCCAGCGCGGCCGGGCGCAGGCCGCTGGGCGCGGAGTCGGCCAGCGGCGCGGCCGCCACTTCATCCGGCGCCGCCAGGCCTCGGCCCAGGAACAGCTCGTCGACGGCCTGGCGCTGGGATGCGACGGAGCCGCCCTGGCCGGCGCTGGCTGCGATGCGCTCCGAGCCTTGGGTGAGAGCCTGCAAAGCGGTGGGGGCTTCTAAGACCGGGGTCCCTTGCGGAGCGAGCACGATCTTCGCCGCGGCCGAAGGGACGGCGGCCGGCGCAGTCAGAGCCAAGGGGGACGGAGCGGCTTGAGTCCGGACTCCCGGCGTGGGGGTCACGGACAGCGTCCCCTTGAGGCTGACAGGGCTCAGCGCGGTGGACAGGGATCCAGAGGTGCCCGGCGCCAGCATCCCCATGGCCCCGACCTGGGCGGGGGCCGTCAGCGGGGCGACGGCCTGCGACTGCACCGTCACCGCGGCCATGGCCTGGAACGCCTCGGAGCCGGGAGCGGTCAGCAGGCAGAGCAGGGCGAGCCCGACAGCGATGGCCTTGGCGCGTGAGCTCTTCATCAGGAAGAGTCTATCAGACGGGAGGCTCGTCGGGATGGGCCCAATGGCCGCCGCACGGGAGGGAAATGAGCCCAGGCCGGGCTTCCCCAGATGGCTCAGGCCTTGGGGAGGACCAGCTTGAGCAGCGGCTCGCCGTAGCGCTGGCGCTTGAGCTCGGAGAGTCCGGCCAAGGGGTCGGGCTCCCCGGCCGCGGAGGCGCGCGCGAGCTCATGCAGGCTCGAGGTGTCCAGGATCACGACCGGCTCCACCGCTTCGCGCGCGGCCTGCCCCTTGCGCCATAGGCGCAGGGCCTCGAAGAGCCGGCGCTCCTTGTTGCTGCGGCGCAGGCTCATGCGCGGAGGCTCCACCGGCGGCGGGGCCTGCCGGCCGCGTTCCAGGGCCTCCAGGAAGGCGCCCCCGAATTTGCGCAGCAGATAGGGCGTCATGCCCTTGACTTTGGCCAGAGCCTCGGGGCTGTCGGGCATGTCCGCGGCGAGCCGGACCATGAGCTCCTCGGGCATGATCCGGAAGGGCGCCCGGTCGAGGGATTGGGCGCGCGTCTCCCGCAGGAGGAATATCTCCCTCAGGCAGGCCATTTGCCGGTCCGTGAGCCGGTTGCGCCCGGAGAGCCGCCAGAAGCCCTCCGGGTCGAAGCTCTTGAATACGGGCTCGAGCTCGGCGAGCTGGGCGCAAGCCTCGACCGCATCCGCTTCCCGGCCCTTATCGCAGAGCTGGGCCTTGAGGAGCTCGGAGAGCCGCAGGAGGTAGTGGGTGTCGAGCTGGGCGTACTTGAGATGAGCCTCGCTCAAGGGCCGCAGCCCCCAGTCCGCGCGCTGGAGCTTCTTGGAGAGGGTCACGCCGAAGTGGATGCGGATGGCCGCGGCCAGGCCCAGCTCCTTGGAGCCCAGCAGGCGCGCCGCGATCATGGTGTCGAAGAGGTTGGCGAAGCGGAAGCCGTAGTCGCGCTTGAGGCAGAGCACGTCGTACTCGCCGGCGTGGAAGATCTTCTCGATCTTGGGGTCGGCCGTGAGCTCGCCCAAAGCCGAGAAGTCGGAGACGGCGATGGGGTCTACGATGTAGTCCTCGCGCGCCGAGGAGATCTGCACCAGGCAGACCTTCTCCTGGTAGGCGTAGAAGCCGTTGGATTCGGTGTCGATGGCGATGCGCGGCTCCTGGCGCAGCTCGGCGACGACCTCCTCCAGGTGCTCCCGCGCGGTGACCACGGTGGCGGGCTTGATCTCTTCGAGCGGGTGGTGTCTGGTGGGCATTGGCGTCGGGGTCAATCAATCGCCGTAGAGGCGGCTGAGCTCCTGGGAGCGCTGGGTGGCGGTGACGATGGCGTCGATGAGCACGCTGCGCAGGCCCCGGGTCTCGAGCATGTGGATGGCGTTGATGGCCGTGCCGCCGGGGGTGGTGACCTCGTCCTTGAGTATGGCGGGGTGCTTGCCGGTCTCGATGACCAGTTTGGCCGCGCCCAGCACCGTCTGGGTGGCGAGTTTGGTGGCCACGTCGCGCGGGATGCCCATCTTGACGCCGCCGTCGATCATGGCCTCGATGACCATGAAGATGTAGACCGGGCCCGTGCCGGAGAGGCCGGTCACGGCGTCCATGGCCGTCTCGGGCAGGACCACGACCTTGCCCACGGATGAGAAGATGCGTTCGGCCAGGGCCAGATCCCCGGCGCCCGCGTGCGCGCCCGGGGCCACGGCGGTGGCGCCGGCGTCGACCAGGCAGGGCGTATTGGGCATGGAGCGGACCACCGGGCAGGGCTGGCCCAGCTTCTGGGCGATGGTCTTGGCGGTGATGCCGGCCATGAGGCTGATGATGATCTGTTGGGGCTTGATGACGGAGGAGAGCTCGGTCAGGACCGCGGGGGAGACCTGGGGCTTGACCGCGAGGATGACGATGTCGGCGCCCGCCACGGCCTTCTTGTTGTCCGTGGCCGTGTTGATCCCCCACTCCTTCTTGAGGGCCGCGAGGGCTTCCTCGCTGTGGCGGGAGGCGGTGATGTTCTTCGGGGTCGTGAGCTTGGCGCGCAGCATCCCGCCGATGAGGGCCGCGCCCATGTGGCCGGCGCCCACGACCGCGATCTTCTTGTTGGCGAGCATCAGTCCTCCGGAATGGGAAACGTCCCGCAGAAGTTATAACATTTGTGGCGTCAGGCTTTCACCAAGGCATGCCCCCGATGAACCCGCTGGCGCAGGGCTTCTGGCTCGGCTTGGCCACGGGGCCCTACTGCTTCGCGGCTTGCGCGCCCTTCCTCGTCGGCTACCTCTGCGCCGAGGGCAGGCCCGCCTTGGCCGACAATCTCAAGACCCTGGCGCGCTTCCTGGCCGGCAGGTTCCTGGCCTACCTCGTCTTCGGCGCGGCCGCCGGAGCCTTGGGCGCCGCGGTGAGCAGCTCCGTGCCGGTCTGGCTGCCGGCCGCGGCCCTGGCCGCAAGCGCGCTGCTCATGCTCGCTTGTTCTGCGGCCTGGGCCTTCCCCCGAGTCTCCTGGTGCTTGGCCGCGGGCCGCTGGACGACCCCGCAACGGGTGCCTTTGGCCATGGGTTTCCTGACCGGGATCAATGTCTGCCCGCCTTTCTTGACCGGGATGGTGGTGGTCCTGGCCCTGGGCAGCGCCGCGGGCGGCGCCGCGTTCTTCACGGCGTTCTTCGCGGCGACCTCGCTCTACCTGCTGCCGGTGCTGGGGGTCTGGCCCTGGCTCTCCGGCGCGCGGGCCCGGAGCATCGGCCGGTGGGCCCTCGGGCTGGCGGGCGCGTGGTATCTCGTGGAGGCCGCCCGGCTGCCCTGGCGCTGATCCTCAGGGCGCGCGGCCGCTCGCCGCATGTGCTAGAATAACCATAAGACTATGCCGGTATTCGCCTACAAAGCCAAGGGCGCCGACGGGAAAGTCATCGAAGGCACCGTCGACGCGGAGGAGCAGAAGGCCGCGGTGGCGCGCCTGCGCGACCAGAAGCTCTCCATCCTCGAGATCGCGGAGCAGTCCGCCGGCCCGCTCGACGCGCTCAAGGCCCTCCTCAAGCGCAAGGGCAAGGTCACCAATCGCGACCTGGTGCTCTTCTCGCGCCAGCTCTCCACATTGGTGGGCGCCGGCGTGCCGATCGTGCAGAGCCTCGCCATTCTGGAGAATCAGGCCGAGAATCCGGCCTTCCGGGATGTCCTGAAGACCGTGCGCGGCGATATCGAGAGCGGGCTCTCCATATCGGACGCGCTCAAGAAGCACCCGGACGCCTTCCCCGAGCTCTACACCTCCATGATCAAGGCCGGCGAGCTGGGCGGCATACTCGACACGATCTTGGAGCGCCTGACCGCCTACCTGGAGAGCAACGAGGCCCTGAGGGCCAAGGTCAAGTCCGCGATGATGTACCCCATCATCATCCTGACCATCTGCGCCGTCATCACCATCTTCCTGCTCACCTTCGTCATCCCCCGCTTCGCCACCATCTTCGAGAGCTTCGGGGCCAAGCTGCCGCTGCTGACCCAGATCCTCCTCGACCTCTCCAATTTCGTGAAGAACCCGATCGTCTTCATATGCATCTGCCTTTCCCCGGTGGCCGGCTGGTACGCGTTGAAGTACATCAACAAGACCGCCGCCGGCAAGAAGTTCATCGATGGAAGGATCTTGGTCATCCCGCTGTTCGGCATCATCCTCAAGAAGGTGGCCGTGGCGCGCTTCACCCGCACCTTGGGGACGCTCATCAAGTCCGGCGTGCCCATCCTCCAGGCCCTGGAGACGGTGGCTTCCACCGCCGGCAACGTGGTCATCGCCGAGGCGGTGCTGAGCGCGCGCGAGTCCATCCGCGAGGGCGGGCACCTCAGCGACCCCCTCAAGAAGTCCGGCGTCTTCCCCAACATGGTGACGGCCATGATCTCGGTGGGCGAGGAGACCGGCGCGCTCGACACCATGCTGGCCAAGATCGCGGACTTCTACGACCAGGAGGTCGACACCGCGGTCAAGGGTCTGACCTCGCTCATCGAGCCCATCGTCATCGTGATCATGGGCGCCATCGTGGGCACCATCGTGGCCGCCATGTTCCTGCCCATGTTCGGCATGGGCGAGCTGGCCGGCAACATGGAAGGCGGCGGCAAGTCGGAGTAGTTCCCCGGATTCGGCTAGCCCAGCAGGGCCTTGCCCCGCAGCAGCCGGTGGTACTTGACGCCGAAGCGGTGCGCCTCGTCGCGCAGGCGCTGCAAAAGGCGCAGCGCCGGCCGGCTCTTATCCAGGATGAGGGCCTCAGGTTTCCCGGGCAGGAAGACCTCCTCGATGCGCTTGGCCAAAGCCGCCGCAGGGATGCGCAGCTTGAGTTCCTTGAGCTCGTTGAGGGCCGCGGCCAGCTGGCCTTTGCCGCCGTCGATGAGGATGAGGTCGGGCATGTCCTCGCCTTCGCGCTGCAGGCGGCCGTAGCGCCGCCGCACGGCCTCCGCGATGGAGGCGAAATCGTCGATGCCCGAGACCTCGCGCAGCCGGAACCTGCGGTAGTGGTCCTTGTGGGGCTCGCCGCCCTGGAAGCAGACCATGGCGGCCACGAGCTGGCGGCCCTGGAAATGCGAGACGTCGAAGCATTCGATGTGGAAGGGCGCCGCGGAGAGGCCCAGCGCGGCCTGCAGGTCCGTCACCGAACGGCTGGCGGCGATGGGCTGGGCGAGGTCTCCCGCCGCCACCGCGCGCACGCGCACCCGCTCGCTGATCTGGTCGAGGGCGGACAGGTTGTCGCGCAGGCGGGCGGCGCGCTCGTACTCCAGGTTCTTCGCGGCCTCGCGCATCTCGCTCTCGAAGCGCCGGCGCAGGTCCGCGTGGCGGCCTGAGAAGAAGAGGACCGCGTCCTGCACCACCCGGCCGTAGTCCTGGCGGCTGATGTGGCCCGCGCAGGGCGCCGGGCAGTCCTTGGTGTGGTAGTAGAGGCAGGAATGCAAGGTGCGCTTATCCAGAGGCTTGTCCATGCCGAAATCCCAGCGGCAGGGCCGCAAGGGGAAGAACTTCCGCTTCCAGAGATGGTCGAGCAGGCCCTTGATGGGCGCGACCATCGGATAGGGGCCGAAGTAGCGGGCCCCGTCCTTGACCTTGCGGCGGGTCAGCAGGATGCGCGGGAAGTCCTCCTGCACCGTGATCTTCACGTAAGGGTAGGACTTGTCGTCCTTCCACATCGCGTTGAAGAAGGGCTGGTGCTCGCGGATGAGGCGCCGCTCCAGCAGCAGGGCCTCGCGCTCCGAGCCGCAGGGCACGTAGTCGATGGCGCGGATCAGCGGGGCCAGGTAAGAGTTCTTGAGGTCGGGCTTGTTCGGGTTGAAGTATTGGGCGACGCGCTTGAAGAGGTCCTTGGCCTTGCCGATGTAGAGGATGACGCCGCGGGCGTCGCGCATGAGGTAGACGCCGCAGGCGTGCGGGACGTGGCTGCGGTCCGGGCTGCCTGGACCGGCTGAGCGGCGGACCGCTAACCCACCCATCGGGTATCCGTGCCTCGGTCGCGCTTGACGATCCGGAAGGTGACGGTGGTCCCCTGGTGGAGTCGGGATTCGACGAAGAGGATGCCCTTATGGGCCTGGGCGATCTTCTGGGCGGTCCAAAGGCCCAGGCCCAGACCCCCGATCGAGGCGTTGACGGCGTTCTCGCCGCGGAAGAAGGGGGTGAAGAGGCAGGACTGTTCGGACTGGGGGATGCCGATGCCCCCATCCTGCACGACGAAGTCGTAGCCCTCCTCGTTCTCGCTGAAATCGAGGCTGACGCCGTTGCCTGCGAGGGTGTACTTGATGGCGTTTGCGACCAAGTCGTCCAAGAGCTCGGCGAGATGGGCTCTGTCTCCCAGGAAGCTCGGCGAGGACCCGGCGCTGGAGACCGAGAACTGGAGCTTCTTCAGGGCGGCGGCGGGCTCGAAGCGCGCCCGCACGTTCTCCAGAAGGGCCCTGGGGTCGACCAAGTCCACGCAGAGCTGCGGGGTCCAGGCGGTGAGAGCGCCCTTCTCGAAGAGGCCCGCGCACCGGGAGCGCATCTGGTTGGTCTCCGTTTCCAGCTGGGGCGCGAGCTGCCGCGGCTCCAGTCCCGAGCCGAGGATCGCGAGCAGCCGGGACAGGTGGTCCTGCAGCAGGTTTTGCGCGGCCTGGAAGGATTCGGATGCGAAACGGGCCTTGAGCGCCGCCTCCTGGAGAGGGGCCGGCGCGAGCCGGGCGCAGCCGCGGAACCCGGCGAAGGCGCCGGCTTCCTGCACGCCGTAGAGATCGACCTGCAGAGTCACGCTGTCGCCGGTCTTGCGTTTGCCGAGCATAAGCACGGTCCGCCGGAGCTGGCCGGCCGGGATGAAAGCGGCGTCCGGCACCCCGCCCGACCAGACCAGATAGTCCCAGAGACGCCGGCCTTTCAGGAATTCCGGGACCTGGCGCAGGCATTCGGCCATGGCCGTGTTGATCTCGCGGACCTTGCCGGAGGCGTCGACCCGGAATATCCCGTCGTGCACGCGCTCCGTGAAAGTCTGCAGCTCGACCTCGCTCCGGGTCGCGCGGTCTTCCTTCTGGCGGACGATGCCGTCGATCTGGAGCGCTCCCGCCAGCGCACCCAACAGCGCGAAAACGCAGACCGCGAAGATGGCGACGGCGAAGAGGGGGTCCTGAAAGACCGTGGCCTGCAGGACATAGGCCAGGGGCAAGGCGCTGAAGATGAGGATGGCCAGAAGCAGGCGCGCCCGGAAGCTCATGGCCGGATTCTAGCAAAACCGGGGGGCTGAGGCTGGCTGCCGGTTTGACGCTGAGCGCCCCTAAGTGGTTTAATCTTCTCCTATGCCAGCCAAGAAGAAGACCATGCGGCACCGCTCGGGCATCAAGGCCCACCGGCAGTCGCTCAGACGACACGCGCGCAACGTCGACATGAAGAAGACCATCCGCCGGGCGGCGCGCGCCGCCGGCGACGCGGCCACGGCCAAGGACTCCAAGACCTCCGAGCTCCTGGCCAAGGCCTCCTCGGCTTTCGACCGGGCCGCCCAGCGCGGCGTCATCCATTGGAAGACCGCCGCGCGCCGGAAGTCCCGCCTAGCCAAGCGCGTGGCGGCCGGGCTCGCCGCGACCGCCGCTCCCGCGAAAGCCTAAGGCTCCGGACGGAGCCGCGTCACAGACACCCCGTCAGGGGTGTCTGTGCTATTTGGAGCAGAGGTCCACGACCAGCCGCTCGATCTCCTGCGCAGCCGAGAGCCAGGTGCGCGACTTCAGCGAGACCTCGGCCTCCAGGCAGGCGCCCAGGTCCCGGCGCAGCCGGGCCTCGCTGAGGCGCTTGAGCATCCCCAGGTAATCCCGGTCATAATAGCTGTGCAGGCGCAGGGAGCCGAAGACCTCGGCCTCCGAGCGGCCGGCCTTGAGCATGCGCTTGGCGCGCAGCTGCTTGAGCACCGCCGATCGGATCTGGTTCAGGGCGTGGAATGCCTGATCGGAGGGCTTCCCCTCATGGAAGAAGCGCTGCAGGTGCGTTAAGGCCGCTTTGAGCTGGCGGGTCTGTATGAGGCGGGGCAGGGCGAAAGGGTCGGCCGTCTTCTGATAGCCCAGGCAGGCGGCCACATGCTCCGGGCCGATCGACTGAGCCTGGGCCGCGAAGAGCGCGGCCTTCTCCAGCTCTTGCTTGAGGATGGCCCAGTCCGTGCCCGCTTCCGCGACCAGAGCCTCGGCCGCTTCGGCGGAGAAGCCCTTGCCGGTCCGGCGGGCCTCGGCCTGCAGACGCGCCACGGCGTCCTCCTCGCGCAGGGGCTTGAACAAGCACACGGCCCCGGCCGCGGCCGCGGCCTTGAGCAAGGCGTCGCGCGCGTCGAGCTTGCGCTCCTCGGAGAAAAGGACCAGCGAGGTGCTGGGCGAGGGCGCCTGGAGATAGCCGGCCAGGACGGAGCGGACCTCGGCCGGCAGCTTGGCGCTCTCGACGACGACCAGGCGCCGGTCCGCGAACACGGGCAAGGTCATGGCTTCGCTGACCACGGCCGCGGCCTGGCCTGCGGGGTCTCCGGCGAAGTGCGCGAAGTTGAACCCGTCGGGGGCGATGGCCGCTTTCAGGGCGGCTGCCGCTTCGGACCTCGCGGAGGCGTCCTCGCCTATGAAATAATAGACCGGGCGGAACTTCCCCGCCTGCCATTCCTTGACGAGGTCGGCGTAGCGGGTCTCCATCTAATAGGCGTGGGGATTGACCGGCGTCAGAGGCGTCTCCGGCGCGGCCAGCGGTTCGGTCGAGGGGGCGTCGCCCTGGATGACGCGCCGCGAGGTGCCGGTGACCGAGCCGAAGCCGTCGATGACCCGCTTGACGATGTCCTTGGCCAAGGTGGTCCAGATCTGCTCGCGGGCCTGCTCTTCGGTCAGGCCTCCGGCCAAAGTGGGGGCGGAGTAGGTGAAGACTTCGTCGATGTTCCTCTCGACCCAGAGGGCCTGGTCGGGCTTCTTGCGGTCCACGAACTGCAGGTCGGTGAGCACGCGCAGCTTGTAGGCCGTGGGCACGAGGTTGGCGTCGTACTGGATGGGGGTGTTGATGTAGCGCGAGATCGTCGTCCAGACCACGCCGTCCGCGTCGGTCTCGGGGACGAGGGGATAGCGGCCGTCGCGCAGGAACTCGTCGCGCACGGTCAGCATGAGCTTGTCCTCGAGACCGAACTGTCCGGTCTTGTTGATGATGGGATGCAAGGCGATGCGGCGGACGTTCTGGGGCAGGAGCTGCGGGGTGGGGTTGTAGTGGATATCGTCCCCGGCGCATCCCAGGGCCGCCGCCGTCACCAACAGGTACCAGTGTCTGCGCATGTGCGTTACCTCGCGACGATGTTGACCAAACGGTTGGGGACCACGATGACCTTGGCCACGGCCTTCCCCTGCAGTGCGGCTTTGACCTTCTCCAGCGCCAGGGCCGCCTCCTGGACCGGGCCTTGGGCCGCGTCCGCAGCGCAGGTGAATGTGGCGCGGACCTTGCCGTTGACCTGCACCGCGTACTCGACTTCCCGGTCCTTGAGGTATTCTACCTCAAAACTGGGCCAGACTTGCCGCGCCAGGCAGTCCTTGTGGCCCAGCCTCTCCCAGAGCTCCTCGGTGAGGTGCGGGGCGAAGGGGTGCAGGAGGGTGACCAGCATCTCCAGGTCCTTGCGCGCCGGGACCTTGGCCTTCTGGACCTCATTGGAGTAGATCATCAGGGCCGAGATGGCGGTGTTGAAGCCGAAGGTCGCGATGTCATCGGTGACCTTCTTGATGGTCCGGTGCCGGGTGCTGACGCAGCCTTCGTCGGCTCCGGGCGCCTCGGTCTCCAGGACCAGGGCCCAGACCTTGCGCAGGAAGCGCGAGACGCCCTCGATGGAGCGCATGTCCCAGGGCTTGGAGTCCTCGAAGGGGCCCATGAACATCTCGTAGAGCCGGAAGGCGTCCGCCCCGTAGTCCTTGAGCACCTCGTCGGGGTTGACCACGTTCTTCTTGGACTTGGACATCTTCTCGATCTGGCTGTCGAGCTTCTCCCCGGTCTCCGTGAGCGTCGCCAAGCCGTCCTCGCCGAAGGTGACCTTGTCGTAGTGGTGATAGACGCCCTTGCCGTCGCGGTAGGAGTAGCTCAGGATCATGCCCTGATGGCGCAGCTTCTGGAACGGCTCCGGGGTGGAGACGAAGCCGCAGTCGAAGAGGACTTTGTGCCAGAAGCGCGCGTAGAGCAGGTGCAAGACGGCGTGCTCGGCTCCGCCCACGTAGCAGTCCACCGGCATCCAGGCCTTCTCCTTGGCCTGGTCCCAGCCGACCGCCGGGTTCTTGGGGTCCAGGAAGCGGAGATAGTACCAGCAGGAGCCCGCCCACTGCGGCATGGTATTGGTCTCGCGCTTGGCCGCGGCGCCGCAGGACGGGCACTTGGTGTCGACCCAGTCCGGGATGTTGGCCAGAGGGGACTCGCCGGTGCCCGTGGGCTTGTAGTCCGTCACCTGCGGCAGGCGGACGGGCAGGTCCTGCTCCAGGACCGGCACCTGGCCGCACTTGGGGCAATGGATGATGGGGATGGGCTCGCCCCAGTAGCGCTGGCGCGAGAATATCCAGTCGCGCAGCTTGTAGACCACGGTGCCGCGTCCGCGTCCTGTCTTCTGGAGCTGGGCGATGGCCGTCGCCTTCGCCTGGCAAGTGGGCTGCCCATCAAAGAGGGGGGAGTTCACCGCCACGCCTTCCTCGAAGAAGCCCTGGGCCTGGATGTCCTGCGCTTGCCCCGGCTTGTCCGCGGGCCGGACCACCTCGCGGATGGGCAAGTTGAACTTGCGGGCGAACTCGTGGTCGCGCTCGTCATGGCCGGGCACGGCCATGATGGCGCCCGTGCCGTAGCCGGCCAGGACGTAGTCGGCGATCCAGACCGGGATCTTCTCCCCGTTGAGGGGGTTGATCGCGTGGGAGCCGGTGTACGCCCCGGTCTTGTCCTTCTGGAGCTCGGTGCGCTCCAGGTCCGACTTGGCCGACGCGGCCTTGATGTAGGCCTCGACCTCGGCGCGCCGGTCGCGCTTGGTCAGCGTCTTGACCAGGTGGTGTTCCGGCGCCAGGACCATGTAGGTGGCGCCGTAGAGGGTGTCGGGCCGGGTGGTGAACACGGTCAGGTCGTCTCCGGTCTCCAGCTGGAAATGCACCTCGGCGCCCTCGGAGCGGCCGATCCAGTTGCGCTGCATGGTCAAAGTGGAATGGGGCCAGTCCAGGTCCTTGAGGTCGGCTTCCAGCCGGTCGGCGTAGGCCGTGATCTTGAGGACCCATTGCCGGATGCTCTTTCGTTCGACCTTGGCGCCGCAGCGCTCGCAGTTGCCGCCGAAGACCTCCTCGTTGGCCAAGCCGGTCTTGCAGGAGGGGCAGAAGTTGATGGGCGCGGTGCTCTCGTAGGCCAAGCCCTTCTTGAAGAGCTGCAGGAAGATCCACTGGGTCCAGCGATAATACTCCGGGGCGGTGGTGTCCACCTCGCGGTCCCAGTCGTAGGAGAAGCCCAGAGACTGGATCTGGCGGCGGAAATTGGCGATGTTCCTCTGGGTGACCACGGAGGGGTGGGTGCCGGTCTGCAGGGCAAAGTTCTCCGCGGGCAGGCCGAAAGCGTCCCAGCCCATGGGGTGGAGCACGTCGAAGCCCTGCATGCGCTTCATGCGGCAGAGGATGTCGGTGGCGGTGTAGCCCTCGGGATGGCCGACGTGGAGGCCGTCTGCCGAAGGGTAGGGGAACATGTCGAGGCAGTAGAATTTCTTGCCGGGGCGGGGCAGGTCGGGGGTCTTGAAGACGGAGTCTTTGGCCCAGCGGGACTGCGCCTTGGCCTCGATCTCCGCCCAGGGGATGCGCTCGGTCCTCACGCGGGGATTATACCATTTGGACTGACGCCGCCATTCTTGTCAAAAATATGCAACAAATTTAGGGGATAGTAATAGCCGGCCATGCGCCAGATCGGACTAGTCGCCTTGCTGTTGTGGTTCTGCGTCCCGGCCTATGCCGGACGGGACGAGGGCGATGCTCGTCTGACCGTGGATTCTCCCCAACGGGAGGTCAAACCCATCGAGCCGCTGCCGGAGACGATACAGCCGGTCAAGCCCGCCAAAGTCGAGCGCGCGGCCCGTCCCTCCGAGGATGCCGCCTTCAAGCGCGCCTTCTTGACCTTGCGCGTGCGCGCCTGGCTGACGACCGGTTCGGTGGACACGCGCTTCTCTTATCAGAAATACAGCCAACCGGACGGCTACACCGGCGAGACCGAGGAGCGCGGGGCCAAGGGCCTGATGTTCGTCTACAGCGCGGAGGTGGCTCCTATCCGCTGGCTTTCCGGCGAATTCCAATATGGCCAAGACACCCATAATGGGACCTACGCCGACCACTACTGGCTGCACGCGCCTGGCGCCACATGGACGACCTCCGGGGGCACCTTGGTCTCACCCGACCATGTGGACGACTTGGTCTTGGGCGCGGACGCGCGCTCGCGCCGGGATTGGACCGCGGGGACTATCTACGCGCGCGTCCTTGACTTGCGGCCAGCGCGGGCTGATGACCCTGTGTGGCAAGAGGCTCTGGATGTTGCCGTCGGCTACGAGCGATTCCGGCAGTACTCCCATCTCACCAACCTTTCGGTCAACATGAACCGATACGGGTACTATTCCGCGGCACTGCCTGTGGGTCCCATCGCCGGTTTTGATTCCAGCTATTCCGCGTCCTGGAGCGGCCCGCATTTCGGCTTCCGCAACGAGGTCGCAGTCCCCTGCGGGTTCTCCTTCGAAGGCATGTTCCTGTGGTCGCCCTTCATGGTCTACCGCGGCGAGGGCTACAATAACTTCGGGATGAGCTTCCCGAATGCCTTTGATCTGCCGACCCTGAGGGACTCCTCGCCCAACTTCATCGACACGGCTCATGGCACCGCCGTGCACTTCCAACTCGGGGCGCGCTGGGACTGGAGGATGCTCCGGCTGGAAGCCGGCTACCAGCGCTTCTATTTCTATTCCCGCACCGGCACGCGCACGTTCTTGGCGGCCGACGGCAGCACTCCGGGCAGGCAGCTCGACTTCGCCACGGCCGAGATGGCCGGGGGTTACACGGGGATCACCCTGCGTTATTAGTAGAATGACCATCCTATGCATTCGCCACGAAGCTTGAGGCTGGCCGGCATCCTCGTCCTGGCCGGGGCGCTGCCCGCGGCGGGACAGGCCGCTTCAGTCCGCAGGAGCCGACCCGCGGACCAGGAACGCACGGACCGCCTGATCGTCAAGTTCCGGGACCGCCGGGCCGCCCGAGCCTCAGTAATGAGCGCCGCGGACCTGCGGCCGCTGAGCGACTTGGCCGGGGTCCGGCTCGCTCACCATCGCCGCATGGCTGGGGATGCCCAGGTGCTGCGCCTTCCCGGCAAGATGCCCCTGGCGCAGGTGGAGGCGCTGCTCGAAAAGCTGCGGCAGGATCCCTCGGTCGAGTACGCCGAGCCTGACCGGCTGCGCCAGCCCTTGCGGACGCCCAACGACCCCCAGTATCCGTACCAGTGGCACTACTTCGCGCCGGCGTCGACCGCGGGCGGGGCCGACCTGCCGGCCGCCTGGGACATCACCACCGGCAATACCGGCAGCACCGTGGCCGTGATCGACACGGGCTGGCTCAATCACCAGGACTTGGCGGGCCGCTGGGTTAATCACCAGGTGTTGGGCCTCGCCGCCACGGGCTATTGCTTCATAACGGACGCGAATGTCGCCAATAACGCGCAATGCACTCCGGGAACATCCACAAATGACGCCACCGACCCGGGAGATTGGGTGACCACTGCGGAAAGCAACGACCCCAGCGGCCCCTTCTACGGCTGCGCCGCCGAGAACAGCTCCTGGCACGGCACCCATGTGTCGGGCACCATCGGGGCGAAGTCCGACAACGGCATCGGCGTGGCGGGAGTCAACTGGGTCTCCAAGATCCTGCCCATCCGCGTGCTCGGCAAGTGCGGCGGCTACGATTCGGACATCATCAACGGGATGGAATGGGCCGCGGGGCTGACTGTCGCGGGCTATCCGGCCAACCCGAACCCGGCCAAGGTCCTCAGTCTGAGTCTTGGTGGAACCGGGGCCTGCCCCACGGCTTGGCAGAATGCGATCGATGCGGTCACGGCCGCCGGTTCCGTCGTGGTCGTGGCCGCGGGCAACGAAAGCGTCAACCTGACCTTCTCCCCGGTGACGCCGGCCAGTTGCAGCGGCGTCATCGCCGTGGCGGCCGTCAACAGCGCCGGCAGCCTCGCCTATTACAGCAACTATGGGAGTAAGGTGGCGATCTCCGGGCCGGGCGGGGAGCAGAGCTACGCTAACGATCCCAACGGCGTCCTGTCCACCTTGAACTCCGGCCTCAAGGGCCCCGTGAACGTCGGAACCACGGGAGACACCTACGTCTATTACCAGGGTACCAGCATGGCCACTCCCCATGTCTCGGGCGTGGCCGCGCTCCTGTTCTCGATCAATCCCAATCTTACGCCGGCGCAGGTCAGGCAAGCCTTGCAAAGCACGGCGCGGCCGTTCTCCGCGGGCAGCGGCTGCAACACCTCCATCTGCGGCGCCGGGCTCCTCGATGCCGCGGCCGCGGTGAAGGCGGTCCTTCCGGCCGCGCCCTCCGGTTTGACCGCCACGGCTTTGGGGGTTTCCTCTTTGACATGGACTTGGAACAACTCCGGCGCCGCGAGCTATAACTTCTATTATTCGACTGGCCTCACGTTCAGCAATCTCGCGGCGACCAGCCTCACGCAGGTCGGACTCGCGACCAACACCGCTTATGGCGCGGCGGTCTCGGCGATCATAGGCGCGGAGGGCCCCAGATCCTCGACCGTCACCGTCTACACCTTGGCGGCCCCGCCGGCCAGTTTCGCTTTGGTCCAGGTGAATGCATCCTCGCTCACCGTGAATTGGACCGCCAACACCAATTGGGGGACGACGACCTATCGCGTGGACTATTGGCAGGCGCTGGGTTCCACTTCTTCCGTCACGGCGCAGGCGCTGAGCGTCGGCCTGACGGACCTCTTCGGCGGCGCCACCTACTATCTGACCGTCTCCGCCCTCAACGGCGACGGCGTCGCGACTTCCACCAACGTCATCAGCACGGTGACCCTGCCATCCGCGCCGACGACCATCGGTTCCGCCGGGGGGACCATCACGGCCGGACCGGCCACGCTGCAGATCTTCCCCGGAGCCTATGCCCCGGGCCAGAGCGTCCAAGTGAGTCTGCTGGCCCCGAGCAGCCTGAGCGGCGGTTCCTCCATCGAGCCCCTGGCCGGCACCGGCATCGGCCTCGAGGTGGACCTCTATCCGGCCATCGAGCCCGTCAATCCCGTCCGCCTCACCATGTCCTATCAGAACTACAACGGGAGCCTCGATCCGAGCCGCTTCGTCATCGCCCGCTACGATGCGGCCGCCGATGCCTGGGCCCCTTTGCCCTCCAAGGTGGACCCGGCGAATAAGGGCGTGGCCGCGACGGTCGACCATCTGTCGGTCTTCCAGATCATGCAGGCCAGTCCCGCGGCCGATGTGTTCCAATTCAAGATCGGGCCGAATCCCTTGAAGCCGTCCCAGGGGCCGGCGCTGATGAAATTCGTCGGCCCGGGCGGAGCCCAGGTGCGCATCTACACTTTGACCGGCCAACTGGTCCAGGACTTCGCCCTCTTCCCCAACGGGACGGGCTCGTGGGATGCCACCAACCGGGCCGGCCGGCCCGTGGCCAGCGGAGTGTACTTCGTCTATGTCAACAGCGGCGGCCAGAGCCGTACCTTCAAGGTGATCGTGGAGCGCTGAGTGCTGAGACTCGGGATAGCGGCGGGATTGCTGCTCACGGCCCTCGGGGCCGCGGCCTCGAATTTCGGGTCCTCGGCCGCGGGGACCACGGCCGCCGATTTCCTGGACCTCGGCGCCGGGGCCAGGGCCATGGGCATGGGCGGCGCCTACAGCGCGGCGGCCGACGATGCCGCCGCCCTGTACTGGAACCCCGCGGCCATGACCCAGGTCGCCCACCGCTCCGCGACCCTCATGCACGCGGCTTACATCGCCTCCAGCTACTATGATTACGGTTCCTACGTCGAGAACGCCGGGCGCTACGGGGCCTTCGGCCTCGGAGTCCAGTATTTCTCCTTCGGCAAAGTCTATGAGACGGACCAGGACTACATACCGATCGGCACGGTCACTCCCTATGACTTGGCCGCCAGCGTCGGGTATGCCTACCAGCTCGAGTCGGGCTTCGCCCTCGGCGCGGCCGGCAAATTCATCCAGTCCAAGCTGGCGGACACGGCGAACACCGAGGCGGTCGACCTGGGCGTCCTCTCGCCGAGGTTCTTCGACGACCGTCTGCGTCTGGCCGTGACCGCGCGGAACCTGGGCGGGACACTCAAATACGACCAGGCCGAGGAGTCCTTGCCCTTGGCCTTCAAGGCCGGGGCCGCCTTCCACATCACCAAGGACTGGCTCACCGCCTTGGACGTGGGAGCCCCGAAGAATGACAGCCCCTACGCGGACTTCGGGACCGAGTATCTACTGGCCGTCGGCGACTTCTGGCGGTTCGCGGGGCGCGCCGGCTTCAGCTCGCAGAACCTCTCGCCCTCGGTCGGCATCGGCGTCGGGTGCAAGACGCTGAGCGTGGACTACGCCTTCGTCCCCTACAACTACCTCGGGGACGTGCACCGGGTGTCGCTGACCTTCAGCTTCTAGGCCAATCCCAGGGCGAAGCGCGCCAAGGCGCGCGCCTTGGACATCAGTCCGGAAGACGGCGCGTTCTCCTGGAGCAGCTTCGCCGAGAACTGGAAGGCCGACCAGACGTTGATGAACCCGTCGCCCACCTCGTCGGCCGGGGCCACCTTCTCCGCGGTCTGGGTCATGGAGTAGCGGGCCAGGTCCATGGCGAACTGGGTCAGCTGCGGGCCGGGCAGGGCCGGCAGAGAGTCCTTGAGCAGGACGAGTATGCCGCGGGTCAGGAGCAGGAAGGCCCCGAACACCCCGGGGTTGCTCATGGAGGTCCCGGACATGGACGCGCCCGGACCGCCCAGCTCCGGCACGGTCGCGCCGCTCGGCACGGGTGCCACGAGGTTGACGCCCACGCCGGATTCATCGGGCTTCTGCGGGTAGTCCTTGTACTGGTCGGGGTGGGTGGACGTGGTCTGGCTGCCCGGGCCGCGCGAGGAGAAGTACGCGGTCTTCTTGTCCGCGTCCGAGGCCGCGATGGCCTTGATGCGCTTGACCTTGCCGACGACCTTGCCGTTGATGACCAGATCGGTGGACTGAACGGCGATGGCCGGGCCGCCGATGGTGTTCTTGCGGCTGCCCGCGTTGCCGGCGGATATGCTGTGGTGCGTCCCCGCCTCCGCGGATTTGACGAAGAGCTTCTCGATGGCGCCTTCCGGGTCGCCGGAGCCGTCGCCCCAGGAGTTGGTGGTGCCCAGCGCCCCGTCCTGCACGGCCATGTTGAGCTTGAAGAGGATGTCGCTTTCCGAGGCGGAGCCGTTGGGGAAGATGTTGTAGTTGCGGCCGTGGGTGTTCCAGCGGTCCATGCCCACCACCGTGCCCGCGGTGTGCGTGCCGTGGGTCTCGCTGTCGGCGTCGTTGGAGACGCTCTTTTCGATGCGGCCCTTCAGGTAGGGATGGTCCGTCGAGACCCAGGTGTCGAGCACGGCCCAGGGCAGGACCGGGTTCTCCGCGGCCAAGCCCAAAGCGCGGCGCACGGTCCGGCCCGCCCATTGCGCCAGGCGTGAGACCAGGCTGGTCTTGCCGCCGGGAGCGGCGGGATCGCCCAGGACCTTCTGGAGCTCGGCCTGGAGCTTGTCCGCCCCGATGACCTTGGCCATCTCCTTGAGGCCCACGGTGCGGGCCTGGGGCTCGGCGGCCATGGGCGCCGGGACGGTGAAGACCCGGCCGACCTGGACCTTCAGGCCCTGGGACTCGAGCACGGCCTTGAGCGCGTCGGCGCTGCCCGGAGCGACCTTGAGCACCGCGGTGTTGATCTGGGACACCGCGCCGACGGCGCGCGCGTCGTGCGCCGCGAGGAGGTCCGCGGAGACGCCGAGGTTCTGGAGCTGCGTGCGCAGCGCGGTGTCGATGGCCTTGATGCCGACGCCCGGCTTGGCGAGCGCGAGCGGATAGACGTCCTCGGTCATGACCTTGCCCGAGCCCTCCGGGGCGGAGACCAAAAGCTCCACCTCGCCGGACTGGCCGATGCGCGCTTGGAAGTCGTTTTCGGCGGAGGAGCGGGACTCGCCCGCGGACATGTCCTGGTACTGCGGGGCCGGGGCGGCCAAAACCTGTATGGACTGAGCGAAGGGGGTGGGCTGGCCGTCAGCGGTCTGGAAGGCCCTGTCCATCAGAGCGCCCGCGACGACGGGGGCCGCGGCGGCCGGTGCCGCCTGGAGGCCCGCTACGGGCGCCACCGTGGGGACGACCTGCTGGGAGAGGCCGGGCGCGGCGAGCAAAGACGGGGCCAGGAGTCCGGTCTTAAGGGTAGGTGCGCCCTGCATGGACTGGAGCCCCGAGTTCAGCGTGGGGAGGCCGGAGACCTGGGTCAGGGGCGCCGCGGACGTGCGGCCGGAGGTCACGACAGCGGCCAGCGCGGCCGGCGCGGCCGGGCCCATGGACAGGGCCAGAAGGGAGAAGGCTGCCATCAAAGAAAGGGACTTTTTCATCGTTGCGCTCCTGGGACCGGACTTGTATCCTGAGCCCCCATCATAGCGCAGAGGCCGGCGTGGCCGTGTGGGCCGAAGGACCGTGGAAGCCGCGGGAAATGGACCCAAGGCCATGGTCCGGCGGTCTGGGCCCTGGGCAGGGGCGAAAGGCCTAGTCTGGGAGGGCTATCTCCGCGGTCCGTCCGGGTTCCCGGAGACGACGCCGGCCGGGAAGCCGAGCAACCGGCCTTGGCGCTGCTCGCGGATCGAATAGCTCAGGTCCATCAGGATATGGTTGCCGGGCTGGATGCTGGCCGGGACATGGATGATGATGCCCGTGACGGCCTTGCGGCCGCCGTCGATGCCGACCAGGCCCTGCTCGGCGGTGACCGGCAGGCCGTAGCGCTGGGAAAGCCCCTGGGCGCAGGGTTCGAGGGAGCTCACGGCCTCATCGATGGAGAGCGCGCGAAAGAACTTGGCATCCAATATGGAGCAGGCGGCCACGCCGGAGAAGGCGTCCTGCATCGTGTGCGGAACGCCGTAGATGATGCGCTCCTTGGGCTCGGAAGACACCTTGTCGGCCAAAGCCTTGAAATCGGCGGCCAGGGATTCGCCGGCCGGTGAGATGGCGGCGATCGCGCTGACATGGTCCCAGTCCACGGTGGGCGCGGCGCAGACCCTCACGGCGAGGATCGGGGACGCGGCGACGAGGCTGAGGACGAGTCTGGCGATCTTTTTCATCATTCTTTCTCCCTGCCGGTTTGTGGGCATAAGACATGATACCGCGCCGCCGGATCCGCGCCTATGAGCGCGGTCAAGGATAAAATTGACCGATATCAATGATCGCGCTCAAGGCGGGTGCGCCGAAGATTTGTAGGTCGCCGGCCTTACACCCTCGTCAAGCTGCCGCTGGGAGATCCCGCGGTCCAGCCGCAGCTCTGTGAGCAATGTCGCCATGCGACGCACCGTCCCTAGGGAATCCATCAATCTTACGAGATGACCCCCGAAAAAGTTCCCTCCCGCCGAGCCTTGCCTCCCTTGGTCCGTTGCCCCCAAGCAACACGGTCCGGAACAGATGCCCTATATCGCTGCGTTGGGGAGGGAAGTTGCAGAAAAGCAACGGACCAAGGGAGGGACCCCCACGGGAGATTGCCGGACGCGCAATTCCGGGCGCCCGGTCTGGCGGCTGCCTACAGATTTTCGGCGCACCCGGCAAGGCTGTCCGGAGGGGGGCGGCCTTGTGCTACCATACGCATGAGGGGATCGTGCAGAACGGACTGGCAGCGCTTAAAGCCCTTTTTTCGGAGATCGCCGACCTGCAGGCGACCGGCGAGCTTCTGTCCTGGGACCAGGAGACCTTCATGCCCGCGGGCGGCGCCGCGGCGCGGGCCGAGGCCCTGGCCACGGTCAAGAAGGCGGCCCACGGCCGCTTGGTCTCAGATGAGCTGGCCCGCGTCCTCGACCAGACGCAAGCCTTGGCCCAAGCCCAAGGCCCGGACTCCCTGCCCGCGGCCTTCGTGCGCGCGGCCCGCCGCGAGCAGGCCCGGGCGCGCAAGCTTCCCGGCGAACTCGTGGCCGAGCTGGCCAAGGCCACGGCCCTGGGCCTCGAGGCTTGGCGCGAGGCCCGGGCGCAATCGGATTTCTCCGCCTTCGCGCCGCACCTGGAGAAGATCGTGGAGCTCAGCCGCCGCAAGGCCGAGGCCCTGGCCGTGGGCAAGCGCCTCTACGACTCCATGCTCGACGAATACGAGCCCGGCACCAGCGCCTCCCAGGCCGAGGCGGCGTTGGGCGCCCTGCGCGCGGGCTTGGTCCCTCTGGCGCGCGAGATCAACGCCCGCAAGGACGAGGTGTCCAGCGCCCTCCTGCACGGCGCCTGCGACGAGGGCAAGCAGTTCGCTCTCTGCCAGGATGTGGTCCGCCGCCTGGGCTTCGACCCGGAGCGCGGCCGGCAGGACCTCTCAGCGCACCCCTTCACCTCCGCCTTCTCGGTCGACGACGTGCGCATCACGACCCGGGTCGCCGAGGACTACCTGCCCACGGCCCTCTACGGGTCGGTGCACGAGTGCGGCCATGCGCTCTACAGCCAGGGCATCGACAAGGAGTACGAGCGCACCCCGCTGGGCGGCGGGGCCTCGCTGGGGGTCGACGAGTCGCAATCCCGGCTCTGGGAGAACATCGTGGGGCGGGGCCGGCCTTTCTGCGCCTGGCTCCTGCCCACGCTCAAGGAACGCTTCCCGGACCGGTTCTCCCGCTGCGGCCTGGAGGACTTCTATCGCGCGCTCAACAAGGTCGGGCCCTCTTTGATCCGCATCGAGGCCGACGAGGTGACTTACAACCTGCACATCCTCCTGCGCTTCGAGCTGGAGGCGGACCTCATCGAGGGACGGCTCCAGGCGGCACAGGCGCCGGCGGCCTGGAACGCGAAGAGCGCCGAGTACCTGGGCGTCATCCCTCCCAACGACCGCTTCGGCATCCTGCAGGATATCCACTGGGCCGGCGGCCTCATCGGCTATTTCCCCACCTACGCTCTGGGCAACATCATGTCCGCGCAGTTCTACGCCAAGGCCCTGGGCGAGATCCCGGATCTCGAGGCGCGCATCCGCGGCGGGGATTTCGCCTCGCTGAGAGGCTGGCTCAAGGAGAACATCCACCGGCATGGCCGCCGCTACACGGCCAACGAGCTGCTCCGGCGGGTCACGGGCACGGGGCTCGACTGCGCGCCCTTCCTGGACTACCTGCGCAAGAAGTATTCCGAGATCTACGGGTTCGACCCGCGGAGCCTCGGCTCCTGAGCGGACCTACCACAGCCCGCGCAGGTGTTCTCCGCAGTAAGGGCAGCGTCCGTTCTTGATGTTGTTCTTCACGACCTGGAAGCCCTGCCGCTCGATCAAGGTCTTGCCGCACTTCGGGCAGAAGGTGTTATCCATGGGATGGCCGGGGACGTTGCCGACATAGACGTAATGCAAGCCCGCGGCCTTGGCGATGCCGTAGGCGCGCACCAAAGTCCCCACGGGCGTCGGAGGCACGCTCTTCAGCTTGTACTCGGGGAAGAAGCGCGTGAAATGCACGGGGGTGTCCGGCCCCGCGTTCTCCTTGAGCCAGCGGCACATCTTCGCCATGTCCTGGGGGTCGTCGTTCTGGCCCGGGATGACCAGGTTGACGATCTCCAGCCACTTGCCGCTCTTCTTGACCGTCTTGATGGCGTTCAAGACCGGCTCCAGGTCAGCGGCGGCCATCTCCTCGTAGAACTTCTCGGTGAAGCCCTTGAGGTCGATCTTGACCGCGTCGAGCACCTTGAGCAGCTCGACCAGCGGCTCGGTCTCGATGTAGCCGCTCGAGATCATCGAGGTCTTGAGCCCCCGCTCATGGGCCAGCTTGGCCACGTCGTACATGTACTCGTAGAACACCGTGGGCTCGGTGAAGGTGAAGCAGATGGAGGTCACCTTCTCATGGAGCGCGACCGCCACCACCTGCTCCGGGGTCAGCTCGTAATGCGGCACCTTCTCGAACTCGGCTTGTGATATCTGCCAGTTCTGACAGAAACGGCAGCGCAGCACGCAGCCCACCGTGGCCAGGACCAGCCGCCGGTGCCCGGGAAAAAAGTGGTACAGCGGAGCCTTCTCGATGGGCTCGACTCCGATCGAGCAGGGCTTCCCGTAGGTGATGAGGTAGAGCTTGCCGTCCCGGTTCTCGCGGATGCCGCAAGTGCCGCGTTTGCCTTGCGGGATTATGCACTTGCGCGGGCAGAGGCGGCACTGCACCTGGCCGTCGAAGAGGGTCTTGTAGAACTTGCACTCATGGCCGAAGGGAAGCTTCTCGGCGGACCAGTTCCAGGACACCAGCACCATGCCCGTGAGGAGCGCGGCGCCGCAGAGCCGCAAGAGCCGGCGCTTCATGACTTCTCCTCCAAGGCCGCGGCGCAGAGGGCGAGGCTGGCGAGCTTGAGCAAAGCCACGCCGAAGCAGACGCTGCGCAAGCCCAGGACCGGCAGGAGGACCGCGCCGCCCACCACCGCGCCCAGCCAGCCGCCCAAAAGGTCGCAGGCATACAGCGAGGACATGCCCGGGCCTCGCAGCCGGCAGGCCAGAGGGAACTGAGCCCCGGTCAAGGCGCCGGAGAGGAGACACAAGCTCAAGAAGGCTCCTTTCATGAGGCTGTCCGGGACCGAGGACCCGGCCAGCGCTTGGAAGATCATGGGCAAGACCGCCGAGAAGACCACGAGAGCGAGCTCCGAGAACAGGAAGGAGCGCCGCGCGGGGCGGGTGTCCCGGGATAGGAGAAGACTGGCCCCGGCCGCGCCGGCCATGAACACGGAGACCAGAAGCCCGATCCAAAGGTAGACATAGCCGTAGAGCGCCTGGAAGGCGAAGGTCAGCGTCATATTATAGACCATCCCGGCAAAGCCCGTAGCGGCGATGGCCAGCGGCGCGGGGAAGGAGGCGAGCCTGCGGCTCTTGCCGTGCCAGGCCAGGCCAGCCGCCAACAGCAAGGCCAGGACCACGCCGAGGCGCGGCAAGGACAGGAGCTCGGCCCAGGAGAAGAGGCGCGTCGCGAAGGGGGAGAACATCGCGTTCCAGTTGCCCAGGTCATGCAGAACGGCCCGCGGGTTGAAATCCCGATTGACTCCGGCCCGGGCCGCGACCGGGGCCAGGAAGCGCTGGAACATCGAAGACCACTGCCGCTCCATGCGCAGGGAGAGCTGCTCCGGGCCCACGAAGCCGGTCCGGATGCGGCGCTGCCGCAGGCGCTCGGCCAGCAGGCCGGCTCCGAGCCGCGCCAGCTCCGGCGCGTCGGAGGCCATGACGATGTTGGTGTCGCCGGGGATGGGCCGCACCACGGCGAAGACCTGCGCGGCCGCCTGCAGCACGCAGGAGTTGAGGCTGGCGAGGTTCGGCTCCAGGAAGGCCGTGGACCCGGGCAAGGAGAAGGCGAGCAGGCCGCCGGGCTTGAGCCGGGCCCGGGCCATGGCGAAGAACTCCCGCGTCAGCAGCCGGTTGGCCTGGAGGCTGTCCGGCCGGGGCGCGCCGAGGAGGATGACGTCGTAGCGGCGCGCGGTGTCCCTGACGAAGAGCCGCCCGTCCATGCGGTGGACGCTCACGCGCGGGTCCTTGAGCTCGCCCTCGGCCAGGGGTGCTGCGAAGCGCGCCAGCGCCGACAAGAGCAGGGGGTCGAGCTCCGCGTAATCCACGCGCCGGACCGGATGCTTGAGGACCTCGCGCAGCAGGCCGCCCGCGCCGCCGCTCAGGACCAGGACGTCCTCAGGCTGGGGCTGCGCCAAGAGCGCGAAGTGGGCGAGCTCCTCGACGGACTCGATGTCGGGCACCGGAGAGGTCGCCGCGACCTCCCCGTCCGTCAGGAAGGTGAACTGGCCCTCGGACTTGAGGACCGTGATGTTGCCGTAGACCGAGTTGTCGTAGAAGACCACCTCCGAGCCGGGCCACTGGCGCTGCACCGAGCTGCGGTGCAGGGCGGCGGCGGCCGGGCCCAGGGCCAGGACCGCGGCGGCCGCGGCGCCCAGGCCGTAGAGGACCCTGGACTTCGCCGAACGCCCAGCCACGAGGGCGCAGAAGAGCAGGTCCAGAGTCGAGACCGCCAGCACGATGCGGAAGGATTGCAAGCGCGGGATGAGCCAGAAGGTCAGGATGAGGCCGCCGACGAGAGTCCCCAAGGTCTCCCAGCCGTAGACCATGCCGCCGGCATCCTCCCGCCGCCGCATGCGCCCGGCCAAGGCGAAGAGCGCGCCGTGCGGGGCGCTGACGCAGGCCAGCAGGGCCAAAGAGGCCGCGAACATCGCGGCCAGGCTCAAGGCCTCTCCCGGGGCCGCGCCGCAGAGCGCCCTCAGGCCGCGGGTCGCGTAGAGGGCCGCGGGCAGAGCCGCGGCGAAGAAGGCTTGGCAGAGGGCGAAGGCCGCGGCCGGCCGCTCGGACCGGGCCCAGACTCGGCCGGCCAAAAAGCAGCCCAGCGCTTCCAGGACCAGCCAGTTGCCCAGGAATACCCCGATGGCCAGCTCGTTGCCCGAGGCGACGACCAGGAACTCGCGCAGGAGCACGATCTGGCCCACCAGGCCGCTGACGCCCACGACGAGCAGAGCGCAGACGAAAACCATGATTGGGGACACAATACTTAATTCATGAGGAGATAGGTATTGTGTCCCCGAATTCGGGACGCGGAGCCGGATCTTTAGGGCTTTTTCTTGCCGACGGTGGGGCGGAGCTCCCGGGTCAGTCTGTCGAGCCACTTCCCTTGCTTGTGGTCGTAGGTCTTGACCACCACCCGGTCCGGATAAAGGAACAGGGAGTTGGTCCAGATGGTGTCGTGCGTGGTCGTGGTGACGTCATTCTCCGACAGGTAGCTGCGGCCGTCCATGTCGCTGTTGTGGATCTCGGCGATGCGGCCGTCGTAGAGGTTGATCTTCCGGTCCGCGAAACTCGCGTTGGTCGCGCCGATGTGGGTGTGGCCGGAGACCCACATGAAGACCTGGGGGTTGTTCCGGAGCAGTCCGCGCAGTCCGTCCGCGGGCTGGGCGAAGAAGCTGGGGTGGTTGGATATCTCGTTGCGGCTCTGGATCGTCCCCTGGAGGGGAGCGTGGAAGAAGACGATGGTCGGCGCGTCCGGGCTGGCGCGCAACTCGCCCGTAAGCCAGGCCACTGTGGCGCTCGACATCTGGGCCAGATAGCCGGATTCGAGGTCGTCATCGCAGATGAACAGGCAGAGGTAGCGGCCGAACCTCTTCTCATAATGCAGGGCGGGCAGGCCGAAGGTGTCCTGGAAGAGCTTGAGCTTGGCCTGCCTCACGGCGGGCGCGGCCTTGCGGGTCTTGCCGTCCGGCCCCGTGTCATAGATGTAGTCGTGATTGCCTGTGATCGGGAACAGGGGCTTCTTGAGCTTGGAGAAGAACTCCTTGGCGAAGGCGTACTCTTCCTTGGTCCCTCGGTCCGCGGTGATGTCTCCGGTGAGGACGACCGCGTCCACGTCGTCCCAGCCGTTGACCGTGTCCAGGACCTTGTTCTTCTCCGGGATGAGCCGTCCGGGCAGGTGCGGATCCGACAAGACGACCAGGCGGGTGTAATCCTTGGCGCCGGCCCAGGCGTTTCCCGACAGGATGAGCAGCAAAGACAGGGCGGCCGCGGCTGCGCGTCGTCTCATGATCCTTAGGTTATCAAATCGCGTCGGGTCCTCGCCACAAAGGCTGGGTCGAAAGACCCATGACCGACGCTCCCGGTTAGAGTTATACTTGCGAGAGAATGTCGACCTTTCGCAAGCTGGCGGTCCTGGCGCTGGCGGTCTGCTCAGTGCCGGCAGGCGCGGCGCCCCGGTTGAGCGAGAGCGAGGCCCGCTTCGCCGCGGCCGAACTCTCCGCCCCGCGTTACGGGGCCCTGTTCGAGGAGCCTTCCGCCGATGACCTGCTGCGCGACCACGCCCACGGGGTCGCCGAGCTGATCCGGCGGAGGCTCTCCGCGGGCGGCGTCCTCACCGAGGAGCTGCTGTCCGAGGCCAAGCACCTGCAGCGCGAGCGCTACTCCTTGCTGGAGCCTAAGGACCGCGCCTTGGTCGATGCCGCTCTTTCCCTGCGCCTGGGGGGCTTCTCCGTGACCGGCCCGGGCCGGATCCTGACGGTCGCGGCTCCGGGGGCGATTTCGCCCGCGCTCCTGGCTCAGGAGGACTTCCCGACTTTCCTGGAGGGGCTGCGCTCCGAGGCGGCCAAGGACGGCGTGCCGCAGGCTGTCCTGGCCGAGGCCTTGACCGGACTCACCGTGGACCCCAAGGTCCTGGCCGCGGAGAGTTCCCAGCCCGAGCATACCATCACGTTCGAGCAGTACCTCACGGCTGTGGTGTCGGAGAAGCGCGTGGCGGGCGGCAAGGCGATGCTGGCCCAGCACGCCGCGCTGCTCGACAAGGTCTCCTCGGCTTACGGGCTCGCGGCTCAGTTCATCGTGGCCATCTGGGGCATGGAGTCCAACTACGGCCCGAACCAGGGCGACATGAACGTGGTCCGCTCCTTGGCCACGCTGGCCTACGCGGGCAAGCGGCCGAGCTTCTTCCGCAAGGAGCTCATGGCGGCCCTGCACATCCTGGCCGACGAGCGCATGTCCTCCAAGGACCTCAAGGGCTCATGGGCCGGGGCCTTGGGCCAGCCTCAGTTCATGCCCTCGACCTTCCGCAAGCTGGCCGTGGACTTCGACGGCGACGGCCGGCGCGACATCTGGAAGAGCGCGGCGGACGTGACGGCTTCCATGGCGAACTATCTGGCCAAGGCGGGCTGGGACAAGTCCGCGGGCTGGGGGGCCGAGGTGACGCTGCCCGCGGAGTTCGACCAGGCTTCAGCGAGCTTGTCGGTCGTGAAGTCCGTGGCGGACTGGCAGGCCGCGGGCGCGCGGCCGATGCCTGGCGCGGTGTTGCCGGCCGGGACGCTTTCCGCCTCGGTCATCCGGCCCAGCGGACCGGGCGGCCGGGCTTTCCTGGTCCTGCCGAATTTCCGGGTCGTGATGCGCTACAACAGCTCCACCTACTATGCCACGGCGGGCGGCCTGCTCGCCGACCGTGTCCAGGCGCACTGAGGCCTGAGGGCCCGGATATCATGACTTGGCGCGCCGCTTGCGTTTGGGCGGCGGGGTGAAGCCGAGCACGGGCCGACGCTCCGGCTCGGGCTCGGGCGGGCATGGGGCGGTCTCGATGAGGGCGGCGATATCCTGGTCGTGTCCGTCCAAGCGGTGCTCGTGTTCTGTGACCAGGGCCGCCAGGCCGCGGTCTTCGGCGATGAGCTCGCGCAGGCGGTCGAAGGCTCGCATGATGGCGATGTTGACTTGTATGGCGCGCTCGCTCTTGAGGACCGAGGAGAGCATGGCCACGCCTAAGCTGGTGAAGGCGTGAGGGCGGTGTTTGCGGTGCTGCCCGCGGCCGCCTTTCTTTAACATCGCAATCGTGACCGCATCCAAGCGCAACACGCGCTACCTCCCGTACGCCTTCACCGAAGACGGCGTCGTCATGTTCGCCAATGTCCTCAAAAGCCCGGTCGCCATCCCGGCCAGCATCCAGATCGTCCGCGCCTTCAACCGCATGCGCAGGATTGTCGCGGCGCAGGAGGGACTCGCGGCCAAACTTGCCGAGCTTGAGCGCAAGTGCGACCCGCATGACGTCCGGATTCACGCGCTCTTCGACACAATCCGGGGCTTCTTGGAACCCCCGCCCGAGCCACCCCGCGAGATCGGCTTCAAGCCCTGAGCGCAATCGAGGGTCCGGGGGGCCAACTTAAGGTGCCGGGCAGGCACCTTAAGATTCCGGTCGAAACGGGACTATTGGCGGGGTGCGGACGCGGCGCCGTAATGCGGGTCCGGGTAGGGCGTTCGGCAATCTGCGACCCTCGTCCCGCTCTCCAGGGCCTGGTCCACGCAAGCCAGGATGTTGAGGTACTGGTACTCGCCCTGCCCCAAGCCCTGCTCCGCTTCCATCCGCCAGGCCAGCCGCTTGGCTTCCTTGGCGCAGCGCTCGGCCTTCTTCTCATAGGAGCGCGCCAGGGCGAAGGCGGCGGCGGCCGCTGCCGGGCTGCCTGCCCGAAGAGCGGCTGCGGCGGCCGCAAGCGCGGAGGACTGCCGCCGCTTGTAGTCTGCGCACCGGTCTATCAAGGCCTTGATCTCCTCCAGCCCGCCTTGGTAGCCCAGCCGCTGTCCTTCGTCCAAGGCGCCCGCCCCGGCATCCGGCGCCCCAGGCAGGTCGTCGGCTTCGCCCAGCTCCAGCCCGGCTTCGCTCAGCGCCGGCCTCTGCCAGCCGAACGGGACCGAGCCGTCCGAAGACGGCTCGCTGCCGAGCAGACCCCCTGCCGCGGCTGAAGCCGGGGCCATCACGAGCCCCAGGCCCGAGCGCGCCTGCTTCGCGGCGGCAGGGGCCTCGCCCTCTGCCGCGGCTGCCGGCCCCGGCGCGGCGCGCGCGGCGAAGGCCGGCTCGGCAGGCGCCCCGCCGGACCCCGGCGCCGGCAGCGTCCGCAAGCAGGCCCAAGTCAGCCCGGCCCCGCCGCAGAAACCGGCCAGGGCCCAGAGCAGCGCCGTTCGGCCGGGCCTGGAGCAGGCCGAGAGCGCGTCTGCCATGTCCCTGAGCAGGCAAGGGGCGGCCTGGCTCTGGCGAGCGCCCTCGTGGGGCGCCAGTTGCGGGATCTCGACGATGAACGGCGTCTGGCTCATGTGACGGCCCGGCCTCGGCCATAGCATAGGCCGCGGCCCAAGACACCCCTGTTGCGCCTTTGGAAAAAGCGGGATAAATCCCGCTAAAGCGACGGTAAAGCGGGGGTCAGGTCTTGACATTTGACATTGAGCCGGGAGACTGCTGAAGCGGGGCCGGGCGGACATCATAAAGCTGGCAGGGAACAAAAAGGGGGGTCTGCTCGTATATATATCATGGGCCAGAACAGAGCCGATCCATTTTACCAACCGACTGTCTCCGGGTCTTCCCTGCCGGCCGGGTATCGCGAATTCCTCGAAGAGGTCAAAATCGCGGATCCGTACCGCGCGGGTCAAAGCATCACTCTCAGCCAATCGTGAGCTCATCTTCCTGTATTGGGGCATCGGCAGGTCCATCGTCGAACGGCAGAGGAAGGAGCGCTGGGGACGCGGCGTCGTTGATAGGCTGGCCGCTGACCTGCAAAGGGCCTTTCCCGGGATGAGAGGATTCTCGTCGAACAACATCTGGCGTATGAGGGCGTTCTACTTGGCATGGCCGGGGGGATTTCTTGCGCAGCCTGCGCAAGAATCGCCGGGCCCATTTCTTGCACAGGCTGTGCAAGAATCGGCCGGACAGATTCTGTTGCAGCCTGTTGCGGAAATACCTTGGTTCCATAATGTCATTCTGAACCAGAAGCTCAAATCCCCGGCGCAGCGCCTTTGGTACGCCAAAATGACCATGGAGCAAGGCTGGAGCCGGCCTGTGCTCATACAGAAGATCGAATCCGACCTCTATCACCGCCAAGGCAAGGCCGTCAACAACTTCAAAGCCACCCTCCCGCCGCCCCAGTCCGACCTCGCCGAGCAGGCCGTCAAGGACCCCTACGTCTTCGATCTCATGGCCATGGCGGAGGGCTTGCGCGAGCGCGAACTCGAAGCCGGCCTCATCGACCAGATCCAGAGCTTCCTCATCGAACTCGGAGTCGGCTTCGCCTTCGTGGGCCGCCAGGTGCGCCTGGAGGTCGGCGACAAGGAATACTACATCGACCTGCTCTTCTACCACCTACGCCTGCGCTGCTATATCGTCGTCGAGCTCAAGACCGGTGAGTTCAAGCCCGAATACGCGGGCAAGATGAACTTCTACCTCACCGCCGTAGACGAGCGCCTGCGCCACGCCGACGACAAGCCCTCCATAGGCCTCATCTTGTGCAAGGCCAAGCACCGCCTCACCGCGGAATACGCCTTGCGCGGCATATCCACGCCCATCGGCGTGGCGGACTGGAAGGCCCCGGCCCTGCCCGAGCCGCTGCGCCGGTCCTTGCCCAGCGTCGCCCAGTTAGAGGCTGAGCTGGGAGTTGGGGGACACAATACTTAACTCATGAGGCGGGCTGAGGGATAGCCCTGACTCCCTGCGGGAGCCCGCCCTAGAAGATCCCAAGTAAAGAGGTCGCCTGAACTGCTTACGGCCGCAGCCCCTGCCGTTGGCTGCTCAGCGCTTGGTGGTGGGGCAGCCTGCGCTGCTCCGAATGGAAGCTCAGCTCGAAGCCGCTGCCGTCAGGCGCCGCGATGGCGATGAAGAAGGACGCGTCGCCGTGTTTCGAGCGGACTTCGGCGCGGATGGCGGGCACGTCGTCCCAACGGAAGGCTTGCGGCCGGCTGAAGACCGTCTCCCGGCCCTGGACGCGCACGACCACGACCGCGCGCAGCCCTTCCGGCAGGGGAGCCGCCGCGGCGAGCGCGGGGACGGGCTTGGCATCCCCCTTCATGGAGGCCGCGGCGCTCGTGCGCTTGAACCGATCGAGCTCTTCACGCAGGAAGAGCAGCGCGCGCCCGACCCGATAAGAGGGACGCAGGTGGCCCTTGCCGACCAGGCGCCGGATCGAGACCGGATGATAGTGGAGGTATCTCGCCGACTCCTCGGCGGTCAGCAGCAGCGCCCCGCTCTCCGGGGAGAACACGGTGCGGGCCTTCTTCGGGCTCGGCATGTTACCGGATAGTAACCGATGGCGGGCGCGCTGTCAAGCCTGGGTCTTGACAGGAACCTCCAGTAGGGATACAATAGAGTAACAAGATACTCAATCGTAACCAAGCGAAGGAGAGCTGGGGGTGCAAGACATGACAGGACTCAGAGCCGGTTCCGTCGAGAGCCGCGTATTCTCCATCCGAGGCCGAAGGGTCATGCTGGATCGCGACCTGGCGGTCCTCTATGGCGTCACGACCGAAGAGCTGAATCAGGCCGTAAGGCGCAACTCCAAACGTTTCCCAGAGGACTTCATGTTCAGGCTGACGCCGCCGGAGCGGGATTCCCTGGAGCGCGGCCGGCAGCCCAAGTACGGCCCCTGCGCCTTCACCGGGCCTGGAGTGGTCATGCTTTCCGCGGTCCTCGACAGCGAGCGGGCCATCCAGGTCAGCATCGCCGTCGTGCGCATGGTCGTCGGAAAGTGCCGCGATGAAGTCTTCGCGCGCCTCCCGCCTGAGGTTGAAGCGGTCTTCCAGGTGTTCCGAAGCCTCATTTTGCCTTTGGCGGGGCGCTGCGGCCGGAACTAGCGCTCGCGGCGCAGGACCTCCGAGGGAGAGGCCAGCTTAAGGTGCCAGAACGGCACCTTAAGATCTGGAGGAACTTTTGGAGGTCGGCGTCGTATGGAAAGTAAGACTCCGATTCGGAATTGGACGAGCAAAAAGACTCGTCCGCGAGATCAAAGCGGAAGGCGTCCAGTAGAAAGGAGGTGCCGATGAGCGCCATGAAAAGCCCTAAGGCAGCGCCTGCCGAAAAGAGACGCGCCGATCCGGGCCTGGAACGGATCGTGGAGATGTTCCGTGAGGTGGAGAAGCTCAAAAAGGTCGGCAGAGAGCTGGGGATGTTCATGGATGATCGCGAGCTCCTCGAGTGTCCGCACTGCTGGCTTGCGGAAGACGTCGATAGCAGCGGATTCCATCTGGTCACGCTGCCCTTGGATCGCAAGAAGGACACGGGACTGCGCTTCACGCAGATCGGCCGCGGCGGGCTGCGCTGGCGCTGTCCGAACTGCGGCCGTGAGTTCAGGGGGGGAGGCGAGATCGGCGCGGACCAAAGCGACGATCTCAAGACCAAACTGAAAAAACTCAAGGTCGAGGCCGCCTGCCACGACATCCAGATCCAGGCCCTCTATGAGGCCATCCGCCGCTTGTGCGAGGCATCGGGCGGGGTCACCATGCTGCCGGCCGTCACCTATCCCCCGGCCAGTCGCCCGAGACGTCCGGGGATAACTTGCTGAGGGACTCCAGGGGGGCTGAATGATTCCTTGGCGGTCTTTAGCCCGCGATGTAGAACATCGGGGCCAGCATGCAGATCAGGAAGGCCGCGACGAAAAGGAGGAGCCAGCCGAGCGCGGGCCGCAGAGTCGCGGACGAGAAAAAGCCCAGGAACCAGGCGGGCGAGAACAGGCTGACGAACCCGGTCTTCTCGGCAGGGGCCGCCGGCGACTTGACCAAGGCCCAGCCGCTCAAGCCGGCCGCTATGCCGCCCGCGAGGCACAGGAAGAAACGCAGGGACAGCCTCATCGCGGCCTACCTTCCATCGGCGCTCTGGGGAAACAATCCGCCGACGAAGCTGGCGCCGCTCTGCGACGCTGAGACTATGCCCTCCTTTATGAAAGGGACGTTGAATACGGGCAGGACGCTGGCCCCGATCTGCAGCTGGCTGCTGCCCAGCCCCGAGAGCGCGCCGTAGAACTTCTGCGGCCCTGAGAAGCTCCACTTCGGCGCTCCGGAGAAGGCCTTCAGGATCTCGCCGCTGTTGGCGGCCAGCTTCTGGGGGAAGGCCTTACCCGGCGTCAGGCCCAGGAAGCCGGCGGTGCGCAGGGCCTGGGCTTCGTGCTGGGCGTAGTAGGCGGTCTCAAGGCTCTTGGCCAGCTTGAAGGCCTCGTCGGCTTCCTGCGCCGTCAACTGCGCGAGCGGCTTGCCCTTGGCGACCATCTCCAGGGCCGCGGCCCGGGTCGTGAACATCTGATGCGCGTGGGTGAACTCGTGCGCCTCTCCCACGAACGGGTTATAGAAGACCTTCTTCGCCTCCGGGACCCAGTCGGCCATGCCCGCATGCCAGAACTTCCACCGGGATTCGCGCTCTATCTTAAACAGGTCGCCCATATGCTCCTCGGCATAGGTGCTCATGGCCTTGGTGGCGGCCTTGTAGTTGCGTTCGCCGCCGAGCGCGGTCTCGACCACTCCGTTGATCGTCTTGACGCGGGTCGCGGCGGCCTCGGCCCCTTCCTTGGAGACGATCTTGAGACCATCGATGACCGCGGGCTTGTCCAGGAGTTGGGCGCCCTTGGCGACCTTGCCCGCGCTCCCGATGCCGATGAAGTTGGCGGCGAACAAGGCGCTGTTGCCGGCCAGCTTGGTCGCCTCCCAGGCCGTTCTCCAGCCCGAGATGTCATTGCTGGCCGATGCATAGCCGGTCCTGGCCGCGCTGTCCTCCACGTCTCCCAGCCCGGAGACGGCCAGCAGTCCGCGGTTGAAGTAGGAGTAGCCTTTCCAGACGTGGCCCCAGAAACCTTCGGCCTTCCTATCGGTCACCGACTTCCAGTAATTCTCCGCCTGCCGCACCCTGCCCGGGTTGGCCTTGATGTCCGCCTCCAGCTCCGCCAAAGCCCTCTTCTGGCGCTCCTGGGCCGTGAGCTCGGCGGGCACCGGCGGGGCCGCGGCCAGCTTGCGCAGGTAATCGGCCTGCGCCCGGGGGACCTTGTTGAGCGCCGCGAGCTGCGCCGGCGTCAGGCGCGCCTTGCGGCCGTCGGGCAGGACCACGACCCCGCCGGCGTCCGCCTTGATCATCTGGCTCCGGCCCAGCTTGTCGGCGAGGTCCAAGGCCCTCTTGTTCATCGCCTCGCGCATCTGCGGGGAGAGGTGCTGTTGGGCCAGGAGGTTGGCCACCGCCTCGGCTTCGAGCGCCTGGGCCGCGGCGCTTTGGGCGCCGCCGGCCTTCTTGAGCCGAGGCTTGCCCTGCGGGAGATAGCGCTGGTTGACCTTGGCGAGCCCGGCGGCGTCGAGCCCCAGTTGGGACCCGACCAGCCGCGCCTTCTCGCGGTACACGAGGATCTCCGCGGGCGAGGCGCAGGGCAAAGCGCAGCCTTCCTGCACGTCGCGGGCCGAGGCCAAGGAGGCCTTCAGCGTCCCGTAGGCCTGGGCCGCTTGGGCGTCGCCCGCCGCGGGGGCCGGGACCGATACCGCCTGATCGAGGGTCTTCTGGCCGGGTTCGTGGGTGGTGTAGAGCGTCTGGGCCTGGGTCCGGGCGCGCGCCAGGGCCTGCGGAGAGGCTTTGGGATCGGCCGCCCCCGGGGCGGACCAGGCCGCCAAGGGGGCGAACAGGAAGAGGGCTGCCAGAATAGAGGGGGTCATGGCACTCATTAGTATGACCCCGGAGCCCCCTTCGGTCAAGGGGGGCTGCGGGATTTTACCGAGGCGTAATCTCAGTGCGCGGTCAGCTCGTCGGCCAGCGAGTCCATCCGGTAGACCTTGCGCAGTCCCTCGATGATGCCGGAGGAGTGCACGGCCACGGCCCGGGCCCGCTCGTCCGAGTAGACGTAGCGCCCCACCAGGCCGGGGATGTTGCTGTCGAAGATGAGGCCCACGTACTCCCCGTCCCGGTTGAAGACCGGCGAGCCGGAGTTGCCGCCGATGATGTCGTTGGTGGTGACGAAGTCCAGCGGCGCGGACAGGTCCACGTCCGCTTTGCGCTCGGCTTCCAAGGGCGAGAGGTCGAAGGGCGGCGCGTTGTCGAAGGAGGCCGCCCGGTCGTAGAGCCCGTGGAACGTGGTCTTGTACGGGACGCGGGTGGTGCCTTCCCCGTACCCCGCCACTTTCCCGTAGGAGAGCCGCAGGGTGAAGGTCGCGTCCGGGTAGGTGGACGTGCCCAGGATGGCGAAGCGCGCCTTGGCGAGCTTGTTGCCCTCCAGCGCCTCCACGCTCTCGACCTCGTCCTCGCGCCATTTGCGCAGCTCGCGGTATAACGGGTCGAGGGTCCGGGCCCAGACGATCAGGGGGTCCTTCGAGGCGGCCACGGCCTTGCGGCCGCCGGCCACGAGTTTCTTGCGCAGCTCCGGGTCCGCCAGGCCCGTGCCCGAAACGAGCTCTTGGGCGCGCGTCTGCGGGTCCTTGCCGGCCAAGGCCGCTTTGACGTAAGGGTGCTCGGCGCCGAGCTGGTCCAGGGACTCCCTGAGGTCCATGGCCAGCAGGGCCTCATCGAGGTCCGCATAGACGGGAGCGGGCGAGAAGAGCTGGAAGCGCAGGGAATCGAGGTTGGAGTCCCGGAACTCCTGGTAGCGCTGGTCGTTGGGCTTGTCCACCTCGGCGACGTAGCGCACGATGCGCTCCGCGATGCCCGCGAGCTTGGAGTCCGCGGCACCGCGATACTGCAGGTCCTTGAAACGCGCCACGAGCTTGTCCTTGACCGCGGCCAGGCGCTCCCAGGACTGGGCCGCGAAGGCGAGCTCGGGTCTGGAGGCCGCGGCCGCGCGCAGGGACTCCTCCGCGCCCTTCTTGACCGCCATGAGCTTCTGGTCCTGCAGGCCGGCCAACTCGCCGGTATAGGCCTTGGCTGCGTTCTCCACGCCGAAGATCTTGTTGCGGGCCCGCCGCGCCGGCTCCGGGCCCCGGGCCGAGTATTCGTTCAAGGCTGCGCGCCGCAGGGCGAACTTCTTGAGGAGGGTCGGCAGGTCGTAGTCGCGCTGGTACTCGAGCTGCTTGACGGTCAGGAGGCGGTCGGTGGAGCCGGGGTGCCCGGACACGAACACCAGCTCGCCGTCCTTGGCCCCGGACCGGCTCCACTTGAAATAGGCCGGCGACTCGGCGGGCTTGCCGTCCTCATAGACGCGGAAGAAGGCCATGTCCAGGTCGTGGCGCGGGAAGACGAAGTTGTCGTAGTCGCCCCCGTAGAAGGCCGCCTGCACCTCGGCCGCCATGACCAGGCGGACGTCCGTGTACTTCTTGTAGCGGTAGAGCTGGTACTGCCCGCCGTTGTAGAGCTCGACCACGTCCGAGCGCAGCTTGGTCTGGTCGAAGGATTCCTTCTCGATGCGGGACATCTCGGCCTTGCGCTGGGTGTTCTGGACGGCATCCGAGGCCTTGGCGTCTATGGCGGCGAGGACCCGGGCCGTGACGTCCTGGGTCGAGAACAGGACGTTGAGCTCCAGGTCCGGGCAAAGCTGCTCCTCGGCCGGGCGGCGCGCGAGGAAGCCTTCCTTCGCGTAGTCCTTCTGGGCGGTGGACATCTTCTGGAGCTGGCCCAGGGCCACGTGGTGGTTGGTGATGACCAGACCGTGGGGGGAGACGAAGGCGCCGGAGCCCCCGTCGTTGAAGCGCACCGAGGCCAGCCGCGCCTTGGCGAGCCAGCCCGGAGTCGGGGCGAACTGGTAGCGCTCCTGGAGCTGCTTGAGCGGGAGGTTGTCCAAGGTCCACATGCCCTCGTCGGCGCGGGCGGCTCCGGCCAAAGAGATTGCAAGGACAGCCAGCAGAAGCTTCTTCATCCTATTCTCCTCTAATTCGGGGACACCATACTTAGAGATCGGGGACACAATACTTAATTCGGCGGGAAGGGGGGAGATAAGTATTGTGTCCCCGAATCATCCGATCCTTCTCACTTTGTAGCCGAGCGCAACGAGCTCCTTCTCCAGCTTGTCGCGGTGGTCGCCCTGGAACTCCAGGACGCCGTCCTTGACCGCGCCGCCGCAGCCCAGGCGCTTCTTGAGCTGGGCCAGGAGCTGGTCCTTGATGGTGGGGTGCATGATCAGGCGCTCCACGCGGGTGACGCCGTTGCCCTTTGCCCCGCGGCCGAAGGCGAGGCGCACGGGCTCGGGCTGGCGGGGCGTGCTCTTCTTGCCCCAGTCCTGGTCTGACGAATAGACGATCTTGTCGCTCATCGAGCCAGATTGTAGATAAAAAGGACGAGCCGATGGGGCTCGGCTCTAATCCGCCAGCTCGTAGAGCTGCAGGGTCTCGCCGTCCGCGGACAGCTTCAGGCCGACCGTCTGTCCGTTGGAGAGGGCGTAGCGGGAGATGCTCGTCTTGGAAATGTCGGCGACCGGGAAGATGTAGTTGTTGAAGTCGTGCTTGCCTGGCTCGCCCACGTCCTCGGCCAGGAAAACGGCCAGGCGCCGGGGGTCGGCCTCGGCCGGGCTCTTGGAGCCGTCGACGCTGCAGGAGTAGAACAGCCGGTAGTCCTTCCTCCCGATGCGGACTGTCTTGCCGGTCGCGAACCCCTTGGCCAGGAGCTCCACGATCCGGCTGGTGAACACGGGCTCGTTGCCGCCTTCCCGGTAGATCTCGATGATGTTGTTGGTGCGGGCGCGCCAGATGCTCACGTCCAGGAGGATATGGTAGCGGGCGCCGTGGTACTCCCAATAGCCGTCCATGCCGCGCTCCAGTTTGTAGAAGTACGGGGACGCCCAGGCCGCGGGGAGCACTGAGACGTAGGCGTTCCCCTCCAAATCGAAATGCGCGCTCAGATAGATCCGCTCGCCGTCCCTGCCGAAGCCGTCCGTGGTCTTCCAGTACTGGTCGCGGATCTCCGCGAGGTTCACGCTCGCTTGAGGTTGCCGGGAGACCTCCGCGGTTCCCAGGTTCTCGACCGAGGCGCGGGACGCCAAGACGGCCGGCGAGCCCGAGACCGCGGGGACTTCCAGGAGCCCGGCGCTGGGCGCCATGCGCCGCAGCTGTTCCAAGGCCTGGGGATAGGCGCTGGCCGCCGCGAGCGGAAGGCAGGACAGGGCCAATGCGATACGCCCGATGCGGAGCATGGTGAAATAGTATGCCAGGCGCTTCGTTTTTTGGCGGGGGCCCGGGGACCCAGGCTGAGCGCTTCTCTTGGCCTAGGCTGTGCTGGGCTAAAGTACCCGGTCCGCGGAGAGCCGTTTCGACAGAAGAGCCAAGGACACGTCCCAGCGCGCGGCCAGGTCGAAGTGGCCGAGGCCGTGCTCCTCGTAGGTGTGCTTCACGCCGAGGCCCTTGAGGACTTGGGAGAACTTGCGCGCGCCCAGGTGCAGGTGGAACTCGTCGCGCGTGCCCGCGTCGAAGAAGAGCGTCTTGAGCTTCTTGAGGTTGGCGCGGGACTTGGCGGCGGCCGCCACCGGATCGAGCGCCTTCCAGCGCGCCCACACCTCTGGGATGACCTCGGCGGTCCGGGGGTCGCAAGGCAGGTCGAACCCGGTCTTGCTCTTCGGGTTGGGCGAGTAGCAGGCGGACATGCCCGCCAGGTTGACCAAGGCGTGGTCGAAGCCGTCCTTGTCGCGCGCGGCGCGGAACTCCTTGAGGAAGCGCTCCATGGACCCGCCGTAGCGGCCCAGGGCCGTGACGGCTCTGAGGATGTCCGGCCCGTAGCAGGCCTCGAAGAGCATGTCCCCGCTGTGGCTGGCGACATGCCCGAACACGTCCGGATGCCGCATGGCCAGCGTCAAGGCCCCGAAGCCGCCCGAGGATTTTCCGACCACGGCCCGGCCCTCGGGCTTGGAGCTGATGGTCATCTTGTCCTCGAAGAAGCCGATGAGCTCCGAGATGATGTGCGTCTCGTAGCGCCCGGTGGCCGAAGAATCCAGGTACTGGCTGCCGCCAAAGGCGGTGAAGCAGTCCGGCATGATCAGCACGCATTCCTTGGCTTTGCCCTCGGCGATGAGGCGGTCGAAGCGCTCCGGCAGGTTCTCCCGCCAAGGATGGAAATTGGTCATGGTCCGGCCCGTGCCCGTGAAGCCCGCCAGGCAGTAGATGACCGGATAGCGGCGGCCGCGGACCTTGGCGTAGGAAGGCGGCATGTACACCGGGACCTGGCGCAGGCGCGGGTCGCCCAGGGGGTTGTCCTTGAGCACGAGGCTGCCGACTGATTCGACCTGGACCTTGCCGAACACTTACAGCTCCAAAGCCTTGCGCAAAGAACCGTCGCAGCAGGCCAAAAGCTTGCGGGCCTGCGGCGCGGTCAGCTCTTTGCGGGCCATGACCACCGCGGTCTTCACGCTCCAGCCCGACGATCTGAACAGGCCCCGGGCCCGGGCGGGGGTGGTCTTGCTCAGCTCCGCGATGATGCGTTCTCCGCGCAGCTTGAGCTTGTGGGAGGTGGGCCTCAAGTCCACCATCCAGCGGTCGTAGACCTTGCCCAGCAGGATCATGGTCCCGGTGGTCAAGGTGTTCAAGACCAGCTTGGCCGCGGTGCCGGACTTCATGCGCGTCGAACCGGCCACCACCTCGGGGCCCACGTCGGGCGCGATAGTGAGCTCCGCGGGATTGCCCGGCGGCCTGCCGTTGGATGTGACGAGGATGGTGCCGCAGCCTTGCCGCCGGGCCGCCTTCAAAGCGGCCCGCACGAAGGGCGTGACCCCGGAGGCGGCGATGCCCACCACCGCGTCGTCCTTGCCCAGCCTGGAGACGGCCTTGGCTCCGGCTCGGGGGTCGTCCTCGGCCCCTTCCTTGGAGCGGAAGACCGAGCTCTTGCCGCCGGCCATCACGGCCCGGATCTCGCGCGAGGTCGTGCCGTAGGTCGGGGGGCACTCGGCGGCTTCCAAAACGGCCAGGCGGCCGCTGGTGCCGGCGCCGATGAAGACCACCGTGCCTCGGCGGCGCAGGCAGCCGGCGAGCATCTCCATCCCGCGCGCGATGGCGCGGCTCTGGCGGCTGACGGCGGCGGCTACGAGCGCGTCTTCCCGGTTGATGGCTTGGGCTATGCCCAGGGCGCTGCGGCGGTCGATGTGCCGCGTGCGCGGATTGGGCCGCTCCGTGGGCAGCCGGGCGTAGACGCGCGGGGAGAAATGGGGCATGTTATTCGGAGGCGGGCGGAGCGTCCGGGGCCGGCGCGGGCGGCTCGGCGCCTTCCTCCTCATCGAACGTGTCCGTGGAGGACTGCACCCCGGCGGCGGCGGCGCTGGAAGCCGCGACTTCGGGTTTGACGGGGCTGCCGATCCAGTCGAAGAGCTGGCCGATCATCGGGCCGCGCAGCATCTTGGTGCCGTGCTCGGTGGGCGCCAGGACCATGGTCAGCTTGCGCTCCCCGACGGACATCCTGGCGAAGGACTGCAGGATCGGGATGCCGCTGGCCGTGCTCTTATCCGCCTCGGAATACATCATGAGCAGGGGGCGGTCCTTGTAGGCGCGCAGGGCGTTGACGGCGGTGACGCTCTGATACTGCATGCGCGGCGAGAGCATGGCGACCATGGGGACCTTGGGATGCAGGGCGGCGTAGCGCAGGGCCAGGCTGCTGCCCACGTCCGCGCCGATGAGGCCGATCCGGTCCTCGGGCACGCCTTGGCCGGCGAGATAGGCGACGCCGGCCTCCACGTCCGCCACCATGTTGAGGTACTCGTTGTATTTCTTGACGCCGTTGAAATCCTTGTCCACGATGAACTTGAGCCACGCGGCGGGCTTGCCGTCGGGGCCGACGCGGCTGTCGCCGTGGCCGCGCAGGTCGACGGCGAGGTAGCCGTAGCCGCGCTTGAGCAGCGGCCGGCCGACCCGGTACCAGTCTTCCTTGCGGCCTCCCGTGCCGTGCAGCAGCAGGAAGCTCATGCGGCCTTCCTGGGGCGGGTTGTACTTGGCCTTGAGCTTCCAGCCGTCCCTGGTGGTGACGTCTACGAGCAGCCCGGGGAAGACCAGGGGTTTGGCCGGGGCCGCGGCCCCGGCCGAGGCGGCGGCTCCCAGCAGGGCCGCGAGGAGCAGGCGCCTCATGGCAGGATCTCTCCGTCCTTGAACCAGAGGGCGACCTCACGCGCCGCGTCGGCGGGATTGGCCGAGGCGTGCAGGACGTTCTCGAACTGCCCCGCGGTGGTCACGCGCCCGAAGGAGCCGCGGATGGTGCCGGGCGCCGCGGCCTCGGGGTTGGTGGCGCCGGCGACCTCGCGGACCTTGGCGATGCATCCCTCGCCGCGGTAGACCAGCGCCAGGACGCGGTGGTCGGCCAGGCCGTGGAACTCGCCGCGGATGTACTTTATGAGGTTGGGGTAGAAGGGCTTGCCCAGGTGCTCGGCGTAGTGCTTCTCGGCCAGTTCCGTGGAGACGCTGACCATCTTGGCCGCGACCATCGCCAGGCCGGCCGCGTCGAGGCGGTCTATGGTGAGGCCGGTCAGCTTGCGGTGGAGCCCGTCCGGCTTGATGAGGATGAGGGTCTGTTCGATGGACATGGAGGGATTCTATTCAATTAGCGGACGCAGCGGAAGCCCCCGCAGATGCCGCCGCAGGAGTAGGGCTCGCCACAGCCGAAGTTGCCGAAAGCGCCGCAGGCCGGGTCCGAGGCCCAGTTGCCGGGCCAGTCCGCGCCGCCGCAGCAGCCCCAATAGGGCTGGCGCTCTGCGACCGTGCCCAGCTTGTCGCCGGCATAGGTCGCGTTGCGCCACGCCCCGCCCGCGCTCTGACAGCAGGCCGCGCATTTCATCTCCTTCTCGTAAACGGCCCTCTCCTCGGCCGTGGGGCCGTGGCTCGAGAGCTGGAGGCCGGCCGGCCGCTCCGCCGGCTGCGCCGCCGGGGCGGCCTGCGGCGCGGGCTCCGGCCGGGCTTGCGGCTGGAACGCGGGGACGGGCTTGGGCTCGGGCTCAAGCGCGCGCGGCAGCGCGAACAGCTCGGAAGGCTCCGGCCCCGGCGCGGGCGGCGGGGCTCGGAAAGACCCGGGCAGTTGTCCGACTCCGACCAAGGCTCCGCCGAGCTCATCGTCCGACGCGATGAGGTCGCGCAGCAGGGCGATGGCGCCGGCCTGTTTGAACGCGTCGCCCTTGAGCGGCTGGCGCGCCACGCGGCCGTACTGGTCCATGAACTCCATCTGGTTGCCGGCGGGCTCTATCATGCTGCCCTCGGAGCGCCAGATGAGCAGCCGCTCCTTGACCAAAGGCGTGCGCGCCGGGCCGGGAGCCGCGGCGCCGAAGGCGATGAACTTGTCCACCACGGCGTCCTCCGGGGCGCCGGCGCCGGCCTCCTGGATGGCGGCCCAGGCCGCCGCGGCCTGGCGGCCGTCAACGACGAGCACGACGCGGGCCTGCGCCTCGCGGGCCTTGGCGAGCTGGACGGCCAGGGCCCGCTGGCGCCGGCGCCGCTCCGAGGCCCAGGCCAGGCCTTGCTCGTGCCAGTCGCAGACCAGGCGCGACTGGCCGAAGAGCTCGCCGCGCCGCCGGTCGTGCTCGGCCTGGCGGCCGCCGCGCTGGAGCGCGGAGAGCAGCGGCCACCAAAGGGGCCGGCGCTCCGGGGGGTCGAACCAGGTCGGCTCGGGCTCGCCGGTGACGAGTATGCGCAGCACGCGTCCGGCGGGCGGGGTGTCGCCCGCGGTCCAGGAGGCGAGGAGGGCGTCGAGCCCTCGGTCGAGCGCCTCGCGCTGGGCGGCTTGGGCGGCGGTGTCGCGCTGGATGAGGGCGATGATCCCGCCGCCGGCCAGCGCCGCGAGGCAGACGTTGAACGTCAGGTAGAGCGGAGCCCTCATCCCGGCAATTATGCGACATCAGGGAGGGGTCCTCCAAGGGCCGGATCGGCCGGGGCCGTCAGGACGCCGGACGTTCGCCCAGGGATATCAAAGCTTTGTCAAAGTCATCTGGTATTGTATGATTGAGGCTGCGGACCCCCCATGGCTGACGAAGCGATCCGATACGTGGTCCTCCTGCGCAAGCCGGAGCAGCTCGATCCCCATGCCCTGGCCGAGGCCCTGGCGCGCCACCGGGGCTGCCCGACCCTGGACGCCGTTCCCGCGGCCCGCTCCTGCTGGGGCATCCTGGGGGAGGGACAGGATGAATCAGCGGCCAAGGACGAGGCCGCGGCCCTGACCGCGGCCGGCTTCGCGGCGCTCGCCTTGCCGCGCAATCTCTTGGAGGACCCGGCTCCGCCGGCCCCCGTGGTCAAGGGCGAGCTGGGGGAGGAAAAGCCGGCTTTCTGCACCGCGGCAGGCGAGCGCCTCCCGGTCGTGAGCCCTATCCTCCTCTGCGCCACCGTCATCAAACGCAGCGTGACTCAGACCATCAAGGTCCAGAAGGACATCGGCTTCACGGACAAGGCCCTGCAAGTGGGCCTGCTCATGGCCACGGGACTGCCCATCCGGACGTCCCGGCTGAGGAAAGAGGAGGACAAGATCGTCGTCACTTCCGAGCTCCAGGGCGTCCTGGACCTCATCCTCACAGCTCCGTCCCGCCGCCTGCGCGTGCTCTCCGATGACTTCGACTACTCCTGCCTCAAGGAGGAGAAGACCTACGATACTTTGAGCAATTTCCGCCTCCTGGCCCGCCGGCTGGCCGGGCTATGGCCCGAGGCGGGGCGCAACCGCGGCCTGAGCTTCATCTTGGCGGGCAAGCCCCAGCGGGACATGGGCTACGAGTCCTTGGCGGACCTGGAGCGCGAGACCCGCTGGCTCCTGACCTTGCGGGCCATCCGGCCCTAGCCGGCCTCGGCGCGTTCTAACTCAGGCCCGATCTTGTTTGACGCCCCTGGGGCAAACTGTTAGAATCCTGCCGTGGCCCGCATCATGATCGTCGACGACGAGCGCGACGTCGTGACCTTGCTCAAATTCCTGCTCGAGCGCGACGGGCACCTCGTCACCACGGCCTACGACGGCGCCGACGCCCTGGCCAAGCTGGGCGTCGAGCCCGCCGACCCGGCGTCCCCCGTCCCGGACCTGGTCGTCGTCGACCTGATGATGCCCGTGCTCGACGGCCTCACGCTCAGCGCGCGCCTGGCCGGCGCCGAACGCACCAAGGCCGTCCCCCTCATCATCCTGACCGCCAAGGGCGAGATGTGCGACGTCTTCCAGGGCACCGCGAACGTGGCCTGCTGCATGGAGAAGCCCTTCGACCCCAAGAGCCTGCGCGAGCGCATCAACGCGGCCCTCGCCAAGAAGAAGTAGCCCGTGGGCAACATCCTCGTCGTAGACGACGAGCCCGAGATCGTCACCTTGCTGCGCTTCCTCCTGGAGAGGGAGGGCCACGCCGTGGCCGCGGCCACCAACGGCCAGGACGCCCTGCAGGCCCTCGGCCTGGAGCCCGTGGACCCCGCGGTCAAGCTCCCGGACCTGATGATCCTCGATATCATGATGCCGGTCATGGACGGCTTCACTCTCAACAGCCGACTGCAGGACTTCCCGGGGGCCAAGGACCTGCCCGTCATCGTCCTGACCGCCAAGGGCCAGAAGATGCGCGACCTCTTCCAGAGCTCGCCCAACGTGGCGGCCTACGTGCAGAAGCCCTTCGACCCCAAGATGCTGCGCGACCTCATCGCCGGGATCCTCGCGCGCAAGAAGTGACCCCTATGACCACGCCCGCGACCACGCCCGAAGAGGGCGGTTCCCTCGAAGACATCCTCTCCGCCAAGCGCGCCAAGGTGGCGGAGCTGCGCGCCCGGGGCGTCGACCCCTATCCCCCGCGCAGCAGCAAGACCCATTCCACGGCCGACGTCCTGCGCCTGGGCGAGCCCCTCTCCGGCTCCGACCGCGCCAGCGAGAGCGTGTCCTGCGCCGGGCGCGTCCTGCAGCTGCGGGACATGGGCAAGTCCATCTTCGCGCACCTGGCCGACTCCGCGGGCCGCTGCCAGGTCTACTTCAAGAAGGACGCCCTGTCCGAGCCCGAGTTCCTGCTGGCCAAGAAGGACCTCCAGGTCGGGGACTTCATCGCGGTCTCCGGCGGCGTGTTCAAGACCCGGACCGGGGAGACCACCGTGGCCGTGGCCGCGCTCGTCCTGCTGGCCAAGGCCCTGCGGCCCATGCCGGAGAAATGGCACGGCCTCAAGGACGTGGAGCTCCGCTACCGGCACCGCCACCTCGACCTCATCGCCAACCCCGACGTGCGGGAGAAGTTCCGCCAGCGCTCCGTCATCGTGAGCACGATCCGCCGGACCATGGACCGCAGGGGCTTCCTGGAGGTGGAGACGCCCATCCTCCTGCCCCAGGCGGGCGGCGCCTCGGCGCGGCCCTTCCATACCCATCACAACGCCCTGGACGCCGACCTGGTGATGCGCATCGCCACCGAGCTCTACCTCAAGCGCCTCATCGTCGGAGGCTTCGAGCGGGTCTACGAGATCGGCCGCATCTTCCGCAACGAGGGCATCGACACCCGGCACAACCCCGAGTTCACCATGATGGAGGCCTACCAGGCCTACACCGACTACAACGGGATGGCCGAGCTCTTCGAGTCCTTGGTGGCCGAGTGCGCCGAGGCCCTGAAGATCTCCGAGGTCTCCTACGGCGAGCATAAGATCTCGCTCAAGCCTCCCTTCCGGCGCTTCTACCTGCCCGAGCTCTGGAAGGACCGCTGCGGAGCCCCGATCGAGGAGGTCCTCAAGGGCAAGGGCTTCGACCGGCCCGCCCTGCTGGCCCTGGCCGCCAAGCTGGGCGTGCCCGCCGGCGAGAAGACCCCGGGCGCCAAGGTCTTCGAGCGCGTCTTCGACGCCAAGATCATGCCCCTGCTGGACCAACTCACCTTCGTCTTCGACCATCCCACGGCCATCACGCCCCTGGCCAAGCTCAAGCCCGGCTCCCAGGGCCTGGTCGAGCGCTTCGAGTGCTTCGCCGGGGGGCAGGAATACGCCAACGCCTACACCGAGCTCAACGATCCGCAGGACCAGACCGAGCGCCTCCAGGAGCAGGCCCGCCAGCGCCGCGAGGAGGGCGACGAGGAGGCCGACGTCCTCGACCAGGACTTCGTGGAGGCCATGGAGTGCGGCATGCCGCCCATGGGCGGCATCGGCGTGGGCATCGACCGTCTGGTGATGCTCCTGACCGGCCAGCCCTCCATCCGCGACGTCATCCTGTTCCCCACCCTCAAGCGGACCGAGGCTCCTTGAGCTTCGAGCTGTTCATCGCCTGGCGCTACCTCAAGGCCGAGCGCAAGGGGCTCTTCGCCGTGGTCACCACGGCCATCGGCGTGGCCGGCGTCATGGTGGGCGTGGCCGCGCTCATCACCACGCTCTCGGTCATGAACGGCTTCCAGACCGACATCCAGAAGAAGGTCATCGGCGCCCAGGCGCACCTCATGGTCTACGGGGCGCGCACGGCTGAGGAGTTCGACCGCGCCGCGCGGGTCATGCGCTCCGACCCGGAGGTCAGCGCCACCGCGCCGTTCGTCATGGGCCAGGCCATCCTCTCGGTCGGCGACCGCACCATCGGCATCGTGATGAAGGGGCTCGACCCGGAGCAGGAGTTCAAGGTCAACAGCCTCGCCGCCTCCGTGACCGAGGGCTCCTGGAAGGGCCTCAAGCCGCAGGGCAAGGGCCTGCCGGGCATCGTGCTCGGCGAGGAGCTGGCCCGGGCCGTGGGCGTCTGGGTGGGCGGGCAGGTGGTCCTGGTCTCGCCCAAGAGCGTGGCCACGCCCTTCGGCATGATTCCCAAGATGCAGAAGTTCGAGGTCAAGGGCCTGCTGCACACGGGCTACTACGAGTACGACAGCACCACCGGCTACGCGGACCTCGCCGCGGCCGCGAAGTTCTTCGGGGTGGAGGCCGGGGCCACGGGGCTCAGCGCCCGCCTGCGCGACCTCGACTCCGCCCAGGCCGTGGCCCAGCGCCTGCGCGCCCGCTTCGGGCCGGGGTACCTGGTGCGCACCTTCAACGACATGAACCGCACGCTCTTCGCCGCGCTCAAGCTCGAGAAAGGGGTCATGTTCATCATCCTGACGCTGATCACCTTGGTCGCCTCGCTCAATATCGCCTCGACCTTGATCCTGCGCAGCGTGGAGAAGACCAAGGACATCGGGCTCTTGAAGGCCATGGGCGCCACGCCCCGGCAGATCCGGCGCATCTTCTGGATCGAGGGCTCCATCGATCCGGCGCATCTTCTGGATCGAGGGCTCCATCATCGGCGGGGCGGGCGTGGCCATGGGCCTGGTCCTGGGGCTGATCCTCTGCTTCGTCATCTGGCGCTTCCCCATCGTGGAACTGCCCTCCGACATCTACTACCTCTCGCGCGTGCCGGTCGCCGTCGAGCTCTGGGACGTGGTCGCGGTCATCGCCATGGGCGCGCTGCTCTCGCTGCTGGCCACGGTCTATCCCGCTTTCCGCGCGGCCAAGGTCAATCCCGTGGAGGCCATCCACTATGGCTGAGCCCGCCCTGGAGGCCAAGGGCCTGCGCAAGTCCTACGGCTCGGGCGAGGCCGCGGTGAGCGTGCTCAAGGGGCTCGACCTGTCCGTGGGGGCCGGCGAATACGTGGCCGTGCTGGGCCCGAGCGGCTGCGGCAAGTCCACCTTGCTCAACGTGCTGGGGCTCATGGACGTGCCGGATACGGGCGAGATCCTGTTCGGGGGGCGGCCGACCGTGGCCATGCCGGAAGAGGAGCGCTCGCTGCTGCGCAACGAGGCCCTGGGCTTCATCTTCCAGTTCGACTCGCTGCTGCCCGAGTTCACCATCCTGGAGAACGTGCTCATGCCCGCCCGCGTGGCCATGGCCTGCGGCCGCAGCCCGGAGTCCCTGGCCCAGGCGCGGGACCGGGCCCTGGCCCTCCTGCGCGGACTGGGCCTGGAGCCCCTGCGCGACCGCTTCCCGGTGCAGACTTCGGGCGGGGAGCGCCAGCGCGCGGCCCTGTGCCGGGCGCTGATCAACCGCCCCGCCCTGCTCCTGGCCGACGAGCCGACCGGCAACCTCGACCGCAAGAACGGGGAGCGGGTGTTCCAAGACCTCAAGGACCTGGCCCGCGAGCACGGCACGGCCGTGGTCATGGTGACCCACAACGAGGCGGCCTGCCGCTGGGCCAGCCGCATCGTGCACATGAGCGACGGCCTCATCTCGGAGGGGGCCGCCCCCGCGTGAAGATCTACATCGACGGCGAGTACTTCAGCCGGGCCGCGGCCAAGGTCTCGGTCTTCGACCACGGCCTGCTCTACGGAGACGGCGTCTTCGAGGGCATCCGCGCCTACGCCGGGCGCATCCTGCGCCTGGAGGACCACCTGCGGCGGCTCAAGGAGTCGGCGGACGCCATCTACCTGGCCTTGCCCATGCCGCTGGCGGACATCGGGGCCGCGGTGGTGGAGACGGTGCGCGCCAACAAGCTGCGCGACGCCTACATCCGCCTGCTCCTGACCCGGGGCGTGGGCGACCTCGGCCTGGATATGCGCAAGTGCCGGCAGGGCTCGACGCTGATCGTCATCGCGGACAAGATCGAGCTCTATCCCGCGGAGGTCTATGAGAAGGGCCTGACGCTGATCACCTCGTCCTACCGGCAAAAAAGGCGCGACCAGGTCCCGGCCACGGTGAAGTCCCTCAACTATCTGCTCAACGTGCTGGCCCGGGCCGAGGCCACGCGCGCCGGCGCCCAGGAGGCGATCCTGCTCAACGCCGAGGGCCAGGTGACGGAGTGCACGGGCGACAACATCTTCTTCGTCGTGGACGGGCGCGTCAGCACGCCGCCGGTCTCGGCCGGCCTGCTGGAAGGCGTCACCCGCCGGCTGGTCATGGAGCTGGTGGCCGAGCATATGGGCCACGAGGTCGCCGAGCGCGAGACCACGGTCTCCGACCTCTGCCGCGCCGACGAGGTGTTCCTCACGGGCACGGGGGCCGAGGTGGTGGGAGGGGTCAGGATCGACGGCCATGTCATCGGCGGGGGCAAGGCCGGGCCCGTGACCAAGCGCGTCATCGCGCTGTTCCGGGACTACGCGCGGGAGCACGGCACGCCGGTCTATCCGGAGCCCAAGAAGAGGTAGCTTGGTGGCCAAGAAGGGTCTGACCTTGCTCTCCTGGAACGTCAACGGGGTGCGCGCCGCCTACAAGAAGGGACTGCTGGGGTGGCTCAAGAACGAGTCCCCCGACATCCTGTGCCTGCAGGAGACCAAGGCCCAACTGGACCAGTTGCCCGAGGACCTGGCCGAGCCCAGGGGCTATCAAGCCGTCTGGCACTGGGGCGAGCGCAAGGGCTATTCCGGGGTGGCCACCTTCCACAAGAAGACCCCTCTGGACCTGCGCAAGGGATTCGATATGCCCGAGTTCGACGGGGAGGGGCGGGTCCTGACCTCGGTCTACGAGGACTTCGTGCTCTTCAACATCTACTTCCCCAACGGCCAGAAGGACGAGACGCGCCTGAGATTCAAGCTGGACTTCTACGAGGCGTTCTTGCAGGTCGTGGACCGCTGCCGCGCGCAGGGCGAGGACCGCATCATCGTCTGCGGGGACGTCAACACCGCGCATCGGGAGATCGACATCGCGCGGCCCAAGGAGAACAGCACGGTCTCGGGCTTCCTGCCCGTGGAGCGGGCCTGGATAGACAGGCTGCTGGCCCACGGCTTCGTGGACAGCTTCCGGGAGTTCGAGCCGGGGGGGGAGCACTACACCTGGTGGGACCCCATGACCCGGGCGCGGGAGCGCAACGTGGGCTGGCGGCTGGACTATTTCTTCGTGACCGAGAACCTGCGGCCGCGCCTCAAGCGCGCCTTCATCCTCGATTCGGTGCCGGGCTCGGACCACTGTCCGGTGGGCATCGAGCTGGCCGTCTGAGGCCAGGCGGGCGGCGGCGGGACATCTACTGGCTAGATGATCTCGCCCGCCCCAAGCCTCTTCAGGAACGTCCCCCAAGGCAGGATTGCGATCCCGTTGAGAACTCGGGGCTTTGCGTCCAAGGATACGATGATGGAATGTTTGGTTTTGTATTCTTCGGCAAACGCCTTGAGTCCCTTGCAATGATGGGACGCCGCCTGCTCCGTCCCTTTGACCTCGATGGCGACTTGATGATCCCCGAGGATGAAGTCCACCTCGAGTTGGGAGGCCGTGTGCCAATAGGAGATGGGATAGTGAAGGCCGGAGTAGTGGCTATGGGCCGCCAGTTCCTGGTAGATGAGATGCTCGAAGGCCTTGCCGAAAGCCTCGCTGCGCGGCAAAATCTGCCCGCGCTTGAGCAGGAAGTTCGCCAGCCCGACGTCGAAGAAATAGAAGCGGGGAGCTTGGATCACACGCCTCTTGGGACGCTTCTGGAACGAGGGGACAAAACGTGCTATCAGAGTGTCTTCCAGTATCTGGAAATACTGCTTGACGGTCGGCGCGCTCACGCCGCACTCGGCGGCGATGTTCTGATAGTTGGCGGTCTCGCCGTTGCTGAACGCCGACGACTCGAGGAAGCGGCTGAAGGCCGGGATGTTGCGCGTCAGGGCCTCCGCGGAGGTCTCTTCTTTCAGGTAATTCCCGACATAAGCCTCCATGAGCCCCCGCGGCTTGGCGGCTTGGTAGTGGCGGGGGAGGAGACCGTTGTTGAGTGCGCGCAGCAGGTCAAAATCCGGGATCTCCGGATAGACCAGAGGGAAAAGCTCGAAGCGCAGCGCCCGACCACCCAGAAGGTTGGCGCCGACGATCAGCCATTGGACTTCGTCGAGCAGCTCCGGGATCTTCTGGACCTCATCGATGACGACGGGCCTGCTTCCGGGGGGCTCGGCTAGGAGCTCCTCGCGCAGCAGCGACGGGCGCGTCCGCAGGCGGCCGTATCCGTCGGAAAGCAGAAGATCATAGCGCGGTGAGTCCGGGAAGAGCTCCTTAAGCAGGGTGCTCTTGCCGGTCTGACGCGCCCCCCACAGGAAGCAGGATTCCGTCCCTCTGTCAGCTAAAAGTTATTTTCTTTTATACATGATAATCGAAGGCTTATATTTGTCGTAGCATCAGGCTAAATAATGTCAAGGCCTGGGCCGCAAGACCACTGCGGCCGACGACGGGCCCTACATATCATACGAGGACCCCCCTGTTTTGTTCCGCGTCTTCTCTCCTGCAAGCACTGGGCGCGGAAAATGGTCTATAAGTGGGTCAACCGGCGCAGCCCCCTCTAAAGGTCCTAGGACGCTTGGCCCCGGCTTTCTGGGGCTGCCGGCTCATGTGCGGGAGAGCGCTTTCTGATATCCTCTTGCCCATGAAAAGACTCGCACTCCTGCTGCTCGCCCTCGCCGTGACCGTCCCCTGCCGGGCCCAATCCATCCAGGAACTCTTCGGAGTCGACCCGGGGCCGCTCCTTCAGGAGGCGTACCGTCAGCAGGCCGAGTACGAAGCGCGGCAGGCCCGGGAACGCGCCCAGCGGGCCAAGGGGGACTGGCTGGGAGAGCTGACCGGGTCGGTGCTCGTCCCGCAGCAGGACCAGGCCTGCATGCTCGCCGCGGTCGCCAAGCGCCTGGGCGTCAGCGTGCCTGCGGGCGAGCCGCCCGCCGTCTACCGCGCCAGCCGCGGCATCCTCGAGGACTACCAGTCCTACTACTACTCCGAGTTCGGCACCCAGTCGACCCCGCGCGCTATCGCCACGCTCTACTGCCCGTCCAACAACGCGATCTTCATAGACGACTCCGCCAAGTCCTACGGCCCCGGACGCGGGATCGACGACGCTCTGGCCGGACAGTATGCCCTCTACCTGCAGTACCGCGCTCTGGGCCGCGCGCCCGGCTCGGCCCAGGCCCAGGCCGCGGCCGCCGAAGTCGAAGCCTGGTTCCACTTCGCCTACACGGCGAACAAAGCCTCGGCCTGCCGCTGAGGCCCGGGCTAGCGGCCCCAATTCTCGAAGCCCAGCCCCGGGTCGCAGCGCAGGGACCGTCCCACCCGGCGCCTGACCCTCTCATGCCGCTTCTGGTTTGAATTGCGGCTCCTCTAAAAATTCCGTTTGGTTAACGACGTCGGATCAAACGTCCAGTCGCCGTCGTTTTCCATCGCCTGGAAGCCGAATAAACTCCGTACGAAGCGCGCCACGACCTTCGGAAGCTCGGGGAAGGAAAAGTCTTCGAGCGTTTCGCCTCTGTCGCCCTTCCGCCTCATTCGGAATTGCCCCTCCGCCGATGTTATGGAATAAGTATCGGCGGCATTCTCCAGAGAGAAGGGGAGCCGATCCTCAACAGCATCCCTCAGGGCCAAAAAGATATCGGCCTCGGACGGCAGGATTAGAGGCGGCGCCAAGCGCGGCTTGCGCGGGCTGACGAGCGAATCGATCAGCAGGCGTTCCACCAACTGAGTCGAGTACGCGACGGGTGGTCTCTCCTTCTCCGCGAGGAAACCCGGGTATTGGCACAAATTCGAGAAGCGAATGCTGATCGCATCCAGGAATTTATGCACCAGGAGGTATGTGATGTCGTCGGCGCCTTCGAACGCGTGGTTTTGAATGACCCGCCCCTCGGCCCGCGTGATTTCCGAAATCCGGCCGGAGTCAGGCGAGCGTCCGCTGCACACAAGACGGAAGCCGTTCAAGTCCCGGGCCTCAAGCGGAGTCAGAATATCCGAGAGGTCAAACCGCCGCATGTGAAGGGTATAGGCGCTGGGCAAGAAGAGTTCGGGGGCCAGATTGACCAGAGAGCCGTTCTTCCTTCGCCAAAGAAATGCCGCGCGAACATCCGCCGCCGTCAACTGTATTGGGTCTAAAGCATCCCAGCGTTCAACTTTCATCGGGTCTATCAGGAGTGTATAGGAATCCCATTGCTTCTCTTGCGGTCCAAATCAGTTCCCCATTGAGCCAAGAAAATCCTCAACTTGCTTTTTAGCCGCTGACTCGTCTTGGGCGCGAGCCATCGCTTTCCTGAGAGTCTTCATATACATCGCTTGTGCTTCCGGGTCTTTTTGCATTTTGACGACAAGCTCTTTCGCCTTTGCGACTAGCGGTTCGAGCGACGCATAATACCCGTGGCATTCCAGAATGAAAGGAATCGCATATTTCTTCCCGATGAAATCCTTGGGATGCAGCTGGAAAGAGTGGAGGATTGTCTCCTCTTCGTTTTCAGAGGGTTCCACTTTCTCAATGAAATCACATTTCACTTCTGTCGGTTGATTTGAACTGGAAAGTGAAAGTTCCAAGATATTGTCTCCGGGCAGCGCTCCGTAAATACCGAGCCCGGAAGTAATACGAACCCAGGCCTTCCCCTCGGCGCTCCCGGACCCGGCATTGCTGCCATTGATCTTGATCGTGACTTCGCCTTCTCGTACCTGGCAGGCGAGATGCAGATTATTTGACGCTTTTGTTCTAAGGTGAAGAACGTCTTTCTTTTTCATGGCAGCTCCAACAGCATAAGAGGTGAGCCCGCTCAATGCGAGCATGGGAAGGATCAGGAAAATTATCTTTTTCATCACGCAAACATAGCATAACTGGACAGACACGCAGTGTGTTATTATAGCGACTTCGGGCACCCGCGAGTACCCGAAGCCGGAAGGAGCGAGGCCCGGCGGAAGAGATAGGCGAGGCGGTTGGGCCGAAGTGCGGTTGTTCCTCCTACAAACCGAACGAACGGGCAGTCGATGTCGTTTTGGTATCATACCGTTGCCAGGTCCCCATGGGAGAAACTCCTGAAGTCTTTGCCAGCCTTGTCGTGGCCGGTGACAAGAAGCTCATCCCCGCGTTGCGGGCCTTCGTAAGGGAGGTCTTCCGAAGCGAGGGGATGGATGAAGAGGGGGCCCGCCAGATGGAGCTCATCACTGAAGAGGCCTGCCTGAACGTGGTGGAGTATGCCCTCGCGGGACGGAGCGATGCCACCTACCGGGTCTCCATGGAGAAGGAGCCCTCCCGGTTCGTCTTGGCGGTGGAAGACGAAGGCGCGCCCATGGACTGGGACAAGGTGGAAAAGGGCGAGCGGTCGGGATTGGGAATGGCCATATTGAGGCATTTCGCCCACGGGATACAGTTCGTCAACCGCGGCCGCAAGGGACAGCGCCTCGAGATATCCCGGGAGTTCTTCAAGCCTTCAGTGGAGAACGTCTCCATCGAGGAGGGGGATGATAAGGGCGCGAAGGAAGCGATGGCGCCCTTGGATACTCCCCTTGGAATCCGTCTCATGGGACCTGCCGACGGCCCCGGTCTGGCGAGGCTCATGTACCGGGTCTATGGGTACACCTACCAGGAGTTCGTCTATTTCCCCGAGCAGGTGGCGGAGATGCTCGCAGAGGGGCTCCTCATCTCCATGGTGGCCGTGACGCCCGAGGGTGAGATCGCGGCTCACCAGGGGCTGCGGAGAGATGCTCCTGATTCTCCCGTGGCAGAGATAGCCATGGGTGTGGTGGATCCACGCTTCCGGGGCCGCGGGCTCTTCGAGCAGATGAAGACCCGGAGCTTTTCATACGTCAAGGAGAAGGGCCTCAGGGGCCTTTTCGGCGAGGCGGTCACCACCCATCCTTATTCCCAGAAGGCCAACAGCGCCCTGGGGGGGAGGGAAACGGGCTTCATGCTCGGGTACATCCCCTGCGAAACGGAATTCAAGCGGATCACAGGCGCCCTGACCGAGCGGTCCACGGTGCTCCTTTTCTATACCCGGCTTAACCGGGAGCCCGAGCGGACTGTCTTCCTGCCTGAGCACCACCTTCCCATGATCCGGAAGATCCATGAGCACGGGAGCTTCTGCCGCCGTGTCTCCCCGGGCGGGCCTTCCCCGGCAGCCACGGCGCCGGAGCACTCCTACGTGAAGGTGAAGGCCCTTCCCGATGCCGGCATCGTGCTCATCACCGTGCTCCAGTATGGAGAGGATTTCGATGCCCTCGCCAGGGGACACCTGAGGGAGTTCTGCACGGCCAGGTTCGACTGCATCTACATCGACCTGCCCCTCTCGGAGCCCCGCACTCCCTCAAAATGCGCCGACCTGGAGAAGCTGGGCTTCTTCTTCTCTGGGATCATGCCTGAGACCGCGGCCGGCGACATGCTCCGCCTGCAATATCTGAACAACATCACCCTGGACCCCGGCAAGGTTGTGGTGGTTTCGGACTTCGGCAGGGAGCTCTTCGATTACGTGATCCGGAGCTGGAGGCACGCGGAGGACGTGAAGTTCCACCTAGCGGGCGCATAGGGGGCCCGCCCGACGGAAGAGATAGGCGAGGCGGCGGGCCCGAAGTGCGGTTGTTTTTAAGACTCAGAATCTAGAAGGGATAGGGATCTATGGCGTCCCGGTAGCGCTTCGGGACCTCGTAGAGCCCGGCCTTCTTCTGCCACTGGAGCATCCGATAGGCATCGCTGACGGCTAGCGACGGCCAGGAGCCTCGGGAGAAGGATATCGCGCCCTTGAGGTACTCCGGCCGGGTGTCCAGGAACCGCAGCCGGCCCCAGCCGTCCCGCACCACGGCCAGCAGCCGCAGGCCCTTCGCGTCTTGCTTCATCTTGAGGTCGATGACCCGGTAGGCCCGAGGGCTCATCCCGTTGAGGAAGGCCGGCCCGCCGTCCCGGTCCCGGGACAGGATCGTCATGTGCAGGGGATAGGGGCCCGCGATCTCATGATACCAGTTCGAGCTGAATTCCGGCATCCGCCGCCAAGCCGCCAGGTTCTCGCGCAGGAAGCCCGCCCAGTCCCGGCGCCATCGCGGCCGACGGTCCGGCGCGGGTTTGAGCGCGGGGCTGGCCGCTCTGAGCGCGGCGTCTCGGTCCGTGTCGAAGGGGGTGCCGGCGACAGAGCGGGCGATCCGCGCGCGGAACTCCTCCGGGACCGAGTAGAGCCCCGCCGCTTCCTGCCAGCGCCGCATGAGCGAGGCCTCCGAGACTCCCAAGGTCGGCCAGGAATCGCCGCGGACGAACTGTATCGAGCCTTTCATGTAGCTGGCGCGCGTGTCGAAGGAGAGCATATCGCCCCGGCTCTGGATGAAGGCCAGCAGCCGCAAATCCTTGCCTTCGGGGACCACGCGCAAGTCGATGACTTTGTAGGTGTCGGGACGCAGGCCGTTGAGGAAGGCGGCGTTGCCGAAGCGGTCGCGGCGCAGGACCTTGACCTTGAGCATGTAGGGCCCCTCGGTCTGATGGTACCAGTTCACGCTGAACCCAGGCAGGCGGCTCCACTGCGGGTAGCGCTCCTTGAGCAGCTGGGCCCAGTCCTGACGCCAGTTCCCGCTGCGGCGGGAGAAGACGGGCGCCGCGTCGCCGGAGCCCGCGTCCTCGGGGGCGGCGAGCAGCCGGGACATGACTCGGCCGGCGGATTCGCGCGCCGCGGATGGGGACTGTCGGGCGCCGTCGGCGATGCGGGCGAGGTCGGGGGCGATGTCGCGCGCCACGTCCGAGACGCGCTGCTGCGCCGTCCGGGGACCAACGGCTGCGGCCGGTGCTACGGGAAGCGGCGAGTCCGAGGGCGCGGCCAGGACCGGGGCCGTCGGCAGAGCGGGCAGGGCCGGTCCTAGGATGCGCGGAGCTGCGGGGGCGGATAGGCCCGCGGTCAGCCCGAAGCGGGTCGTGACGGCCGGGTATCCGAGACTGGAAACGAAGGTCGCGGGGTGGATGAGGTCGCCGGCGGGGATCGTGAGGATGCCGGGGGAGGCTTTGGCCGGGGCCGCCCTCAGGGCGAGGGCGCCCGCGCCCGCGGGGGATGGAAGCAGGCAAGCCGCCAGCAGAGCGGCCAGCGGTCTGGACCGGAGGATGGTTCGCATGGTAGCGCCATGATACGATTTTGAAAAAGTCGGCCCATAGAAGCGAAGGACCCAAGGCAGGCTGGCCATTCGACCCAGGATAGAATGGGAAATAGGGGATGGGCTCAGGGCTGGCCCCAGCCTGGTGCCTCGGGTCCCCTCGGGGTCCCGAAGTCGGAAGGGGGGGGGAGCACTACACCTGGTGGGACCCCGTGACCCGGGCGCGGGAGCGCAACGTGGGCTGGCGGCGTCGGATCGCTCCAGTCCATCTTCTGGCCCAGGCGCTGAGCCATGTCGTCGAGCTTGGCCTCAAGGCCTGCGACATCAAGTACATCGAGTGCGGCCTGCATCGTTTCGGGGTGGCGCGCTACCGCTGTCCGTCACCGCGACACGCGTCTCGTGAACGTCTTGCCCTTATGAAAGAAGGTTACTCTGTTCTGCGTGATTTTGACGACCTTGAACTGCGTCGTCCCGATCCACTCGCCCTCGCCCACCATGCTGTTGTTGATGATCGCCTTGTTGCCTTCCGGCGTAGATATGATCCCCTGCAGGCTGATGGTTTGGTCGAAGGGTTTTTTCCCCACCCGCCTGGCCTTCTGCGCTTGCTTGACCTGCCGGGCCGCATCGTCTTCGAACGCATCCCCGCTCATCTGCGCTAGCACACGCTTTACGCAGGAGCAGAAGATGCCGGTATCCTCGTCCGCAGGGGCGCGGCACAGCTTGGGAAGCTTCCGGTTGGCAAGAGTCCGCAGACTCTTGTATGCCTTCGGGTAGGCTTTGATTTGAACGGTCATGGCGCGGATGTCATGCTCGATCTTCGATCTGGTCTTTCGCAGGCCATTCTGCTTGGCGATGGACTGGGCTCTCTCGGGGGAACCGCTGGAATTATCGCAAGATACCTTACTGTTGATGGCAGAGGTGCAGGGACCCGGCTTTGGGATACCTTTTCGATCAATGTCGGCCAGCTCGGACTCAAGCCGGATCAATTCATCGTGGAATTCTTCGTTGCGTCGCTGTGCGTCGTGGGCCTTTTCGCGGGCGCGGAGAGCGGCTTTCATGGCGCGGGCGAGTTCCTTCCCTCCGGGCGGGAACAAGTCCCCGGCTTCCATGGACCGCTCTCGGTTCTCGCGGAGCAGAGCGCTGTTGGACCGCACATCTCGGCTGATGCCCTTGATATCGGATCTGTTCACCTCGGTAGTGCCGTAGCCGAAGTCCAGGACCACTTGGTCCGGGGTTTCACTACGGATGACGCCCTTGAGCTCGCCCCCATTCTTAAGATGGATGGTGTCGGCGTGCACGGAGGAGCTCAGGATGAGGATGGGTGCGGCCAGGAACGCGGCCATGGCCGCCAATGCTTTCTGCATCTTGTGCCCTGCCTGAGGCCAGTTATACCGCTTGCGCAAGGGAGCGTCAAGCGACCGTATTGAATCACTTAAGATGTTACCGAAGCGGGTCCATTGTATCTACAACTCGAAGTATGGCGGGAGGGCGCGAAGCTATAAACTTTCTCCGGGCAGTAGTAAAACTCAATCTACCCTCTTATAGTTGGAGCAGAACCATGAAGCCACTTCATGGTGCCCCCTCCGCCTGAGGATCCGAATGTGGCCCAGCAACCAACTGGTGATTCATCCTCAACTACTGCGGGAGCCTCAGCTATCCAAACTCCGCGTGCATGAGAAACAATCCCCAATCGCCCGGCGACGCGGCGGGCAAGTAACTTGATCCTCGGCGAATCAGCCGGCAGCTTCAATCAAGGCCAAGTGAAGGCGGGACCCTTGACAGTCATAGTACCCGAGGATACACTTATTTCTGTCGGATGCTGAGCCGCTGAGTAGGGCGTTCCCTCATGAAAAGGCTCATTGGTTTTGTCGCCGCCGTCGCGCTCATCATCGCTGGCGCGCATGCCCTGCGCAAACATCAGCACAACAAGTCCCTATCGCCGGTCGAACAAGAGGCTTTGCGTGACGCTCTAAGCGACGATCCTTCCGGCCAACTGCCGCAATTACCCAAGCTCCAGTTGACCGGGGCCTCGGTGTCCGGGGCAGACGCAAGCCGATATCTCGATGATCCCGTTTTGATTGCCGCGCATGTAAAAACGCATGCCGAAGCTCTGGACTGGCAGAAAGTGTTCGCTGGCCCGGAGCGCCTGATCTACCTCGGCGAACGCCATCCAGATGCCCGGCCTAAGCGGGAGTTGGACCTGCATCTACGAGAGGCGGCTGCGGCCGGAATCACGCATTTGGCCATCGAGATGCTGGGAGAGGACCGACGCTCTCTTCTGAAGCGTTATGAGCAGCGCAAGGCGCAGGATGCGGAGTTGGTCGAAGCGTTCATGAAGGACTGGGGGCCCAAGGATCGCGGGTTCATGCCCGAGGAATACGCCAAGGTTTTGGCATCTGCCCGAGAAGCAGGCATCCATATCGAGCCACTCGATTTCGCCATGGCTGAGAAGGATAAGATGTGGCGTATTTGCGTTAAGCAGAAGTCTGAGAAACAATGCGACGATGAGGAACTGCAGAATCGTGACAATCAAATGATGTCGAGCCTCAATATACTGCTGTCAAAGCCAGAGACTGGCCGCGTGTTGGCCTGGACCGGCACCTGGCACGCTTGCCAATTGGAAGGAGCAGCCAAACTTGCCGCAAGGGGCGTATCGTCTCGTAGTTATTATTTGGTCACCAAAGGTCTTTACGAGCATGAGAGCGGCATTATCCGTTATCTGGATGCTGTCGAAAAATTCGGCTGGCGGTCCCGCAGCCTCTTGATCCACACGCAGGGAGTGCAAGCCTGCTTTGTGGGACTGATCTCTTTGCCGGACGCGGACGTCTCTCCCGCCCGCCGCGATCCGTAAACGCGATCCCCCGTCCCGCGTGATCGGCGAGTTGGAGGAAGCTTGGATCCTATCCGGATCTTGTTGTTGAGCTTCACCGACGGGAGGAAGAAGTCGCTCAATAGCCTCAGCTCGTTGCGATCGAGGTCGTTCCTAGCCGCCACCGCGGCCTCCGAGTCGTGGCGGTCCCATCCCAGATCTGGTCCCTTCGGCGCAAGGATAGAGCAGCAACAGGCAGGAAGACGGCATGCCGATCCTCCCGGCCCCGCTAACCATCGCCGGGTTTGGTAGAATCCCTTTCTGTTCCGGATTCCCTCCCTCTTGTTGTCGCTCGTCTGCGGGGCCGCCCTGGCCCGGGAGCGCAACTCACAGGATTTTCCGAGCCGCAACAAAGCTCCGGATGGCGGCCCCGAAGCTATCGACGCCATGTACTCGGGAAAGTGCCTTCGGCCCGGCATGGCAGAACCCCCAGCCCCGGAACCGCCTGCTGCCTCCACCCGCTCCGCCATCAGCCCTTTCAACTGGCCCCAGCGCCATTGATAGGCCTGACACCTCGGGCGCACTCGGTGGGCTTGACAACCCCGGATGCCGGGACAATACTAGTGCTAGGCCCCTATCCCCATGTCCCCTCACCGGAGATTGCCGCCGCTTTTCGCGGCCCTGGTCGGGCTGGTCCTGCTCTCGGGACCGGCCGGAGCCGTCGCGGACCCCATCGCCGCGGCGGCCGCGGTGGATTCGGCCCGCGGCCGCATCAAGGTCGTGGAGAGCGCGGCCGGCTCCCTGAACCAGGGCCGCTACGCGGAGAAGGCTCATAAGGACGCGTCCTCAGCCCTTTATTCGCTCTCCGGCGAGCTCTCCAGCTTCCACCCGCCGGCCGGCCTCTACCCCGCCTGCGATGAACCGGCTTTAAAGGCGCTCATCAAGTCCGTGGCCCAGGCGGCCGATTCCGAGCGCCTGTTCTGGCAGCAGCGCGGTCCGGAGTCCAAGACCAGGCTCGGCGCCGACTTCAAGGAGGCGCTCTCCGCCTTCAGGAAGGCCTTCCCGGAGACAGGCGCTTACGGCAAGCCGGGCGCGGCCGACCCTCTCTCGGTGAGCCATGCCAAGGAACTGGGCCGGACCGAGCAGGTCGTCGGCTCCTTCAAGATCGACTGCCGCAGCTTCGACAACAGCGGGCATTGCGCGGACACCGGCGCGTCCCCGGCCGGAGCGGGATTCGCGCGGCGCGACCCGGCCGTCACCGCCTCGGCCCAGCCCGTCAAGAAGCCGCTCGTGGGCCAGGTCCCGGCCCCGGACCAGCCGTCCAGCAACGGCGCGGCGTTCCTGGCCGGGATGGGCGACGCGGTCAAGGAGCAGTTCGGGACCGCCAAAGGGCTCCTGCTCAACCTGGCTTCGATCCTGGCCGGCTTGGGCCTCACCTTGGTGTCTTCCTTGCTCACCGGCGGGGCGGCCGCGATCTGGAAGGTCGTCAGCATCATCCTGGCCTTGGTCCTTTCCGCGGCGCTGGTCTACTCCTTGACCAAGGCCGCCTACGGCGCGATCAAGCACCTGCTGCAGGCCGAGAGCGCGGAGGAGCGCGCCAAAGCCTGGCAGGAGGTCGGCAAGTTCGTGGGCAGCCTGCTGATCCTCGGCCTGATGGTCCTCGCCGGCGTGGCCATCGGCAAGTTCAAGCTGGGCGCCAAGGCGCAGGTCTCTTCCGAGGAAGCGACCGCCATGGTCAAGGGCGCGCCCGCGCTGCGGGGCAAGCTGGGGATCAAGACCGCCGCGGCCGCGGAGAAGCCGAGTGCGGGGAAGCTCGCGGCCGAGGAGATCGTGGTCCCGAACCGCGGGCTGTCTCCGCAGACCGTGAGCTTCATCGAGCGCGAAGCCGCCAAGCTGGGGGCCCCATGCCGGTGAAGACCATGGCGTGGGCCGCGATCCTGTGGGCGCTGCTCGCCTCGCCCGGCGCGGCGTCGGAGTGCCCCAGCATCGTCACCCAGCTCGATTCTCTGATCGAGAAGACCGGGGTCAAGCCGGGGGACGCCCGGCACGAGCAGGTGATCCTCACGTTCATCAAGGGGGTCTCCAAGAACGAGAATCTGACCGAGGAGGCCAAGAAAGCGGCCGTCGAGCATCTTTGGAAGCAGATACCCGCCAAGACCCAGCCCACGCTCCCGCTGAAACAGGCCGCGCCGCCCTTGGCCAAGCCGGCCGAGCGCACCACTTCGTCGAGCGCTCGGCCCTTGGAGACCAAGAGCGACAGGACCGACACGAGCTGGCGGCCGGCTCAGGAGCCGCCCACCAAGACCAGCCCGTCCGGAGGGGGGTTCTTCGGGCTGGGCCGCAAGAGCCGGGCCGACGAGCCCGCCAGAGTCATCGGCCAAGGGCCCACGAGCGTCGAGATCAGCCAGGAGGCGATGCGCGTGTCCGGCGTCCTGCGTCTCAAGAGGCCCGTGGAGGCCTGCGGGCTCAAGGGCGCCGAGCTCCAGCCCGGCCAGCAGATCGCCAGTCCGCAGATCGTGGCCGAATACGCCCAGCGCATGAAGGCCGGCCGCTGGGATTGGAGCCGGGGGGAGAAGATCATCCTCGGCGTGGACGGCCGGGGCGGGCGCGTGATCATCGAAGGCCACCACCGCTACATGGCCGCCAAGCTCGCCGGAGTGAAGATCCCGGACTCGGCCTTCTCGGTGACGCGCCGGCCGTGGGTGCCGTCCTCGTGGGAGGACGTGGTCTGGAGCGCCTCCCACTAGGGATTCAGGAGGTGCTGCGGGCCGAGAGTGAGGTCGGTGGCGACGACGTCGGCGTCGCGCAGCCAGCCCCAGGTCCAGTAGCAGGCCGGATCTGAGGCGGGGGGGGTGCAGTCCTTGAAGTCCTCGCCCCGGTTGAGCAGGATCGTGCCGTTGACGGTGGGGCGCACGCCGCCGCGGCCGGACCTGCGGAAAAGCGGCATGTGATACCGGGCCTGGTCGGGCAGGCCCAGCCGGTCGAGGATGTCGTCGGGCACCTCGTAGGCGCTCTCTTCCGGGCGCGCGGGCTTGGCCCGGCCGCGGTCCAGGACCAGCAGCGGGGTCTTGAAATAGCGGGGGCCCATGGCGCCCGAGGCCCGGAGCGGCGCCTCGTCCGGGACCGGGCTCTGGAACGCCAGCCCCGGCTGGTGGTCGCCGGTGATGACCACGATGGCGTCCGGGTCTTCCTTCCGTATCCGGCGCGCCCAGTCCGCCAGCAGGCCGGAGGTGTAGTAGTTGATGTTGAAGTGCCGTTCGGCCTCCTGCCGGCGCGTTTCGTCCCCGGGCCAGCTTACGTCCAGGGTCCTCGGGTAGAGCTTGTCGTCCCACCGGTAGGGCCAGTGCCCGGCGATGGTCATGACGTAGGCGAGGAAGGGCCGGCCCGCGGCCTGCCGCCGGGCGGTCCGCACCGCCTGCTCGATCAAAGACCGGTCGGAGATGAACTGGCCGGCGATCTTCTCGGAGGAGTCCAGCGCCTCGCGGTCGTAGAACCGGTCGAAGCCGAGGAGGTGATAGGCGACGTCTCGGTTGTAGAAGCCTCCCGAGTTGGAATGGAAGGCGAAGGTCCGGTACCCGTTCTGGGCGAGGATGCGGGGCAGGCAGGGCAGGGGACGGCGCAGGGCGTTCTGGAACACGATCCCCTCGAAGACGATCGCGGAGGGCATGCCGCAGAGGGCCTCGAACTCGACGTCGGCGGTCCCGCCTCCGAAGGTGGGCGAGAGCATGTGCTGGCGCCCCGCCGAGCTCCAGAGGGCGTTGAACTCCGGGGCGAGGAGGCTGGGGGAGGGCTGGTCCGCGCCCGGCGGGACCGGGTCCCAGAAGCTCTCGGTCAGGAAGAAATAGATGTTCCGCTTCGGCGGCGCCGCGCGCCGGCCCGGGCGGTCGGCGGCGCGGGGCTGACCGCTGAGCAGTCTGGCCTCTGCGCGCGCCACCTCCTTGAGGCTCGCTATGCCATTGGTGTTCGAGAACAGGCGGGCCAGCTCTATGGAGAACGAGAAGTACACTCCGAACGACTCCTCCCGCTCCGTCTGGGCGGGCCAGGGGATGGTGACGAACCGGTCCACGGCGTCGCAGTAGGGGCCGTAGAGGAACGCCACGACGGCGCAGAACAGGGCGGCCGGCACGGCCCGGGCCAGCCTCTTGACCCCGGGCCTCCGGAACGAGCCGACCATGAATGCGATGCAGGCCGTGGCGGCGATGAGCCCTGCCCCGATGATCCAGAAGAACTTCTGGCGCGGGTCGGCGCCGATGATGTGCGCGCCCTCGCGCAGGAGGAGGTAGTCGGTGGGGATGACCGGGATCTGCATCAGCTGGACTTTGATGGAGTTGAGGGAGAAGAGGAAGACGTCGAGGACCAGCTGGACGAGGAGTATCCGGGCCCGGGAGGCGAAGAAGGCGCTCAGGGCCAGGACGAAGAGGGCCTGCATGAGGAGGTCCGGGGCGAGGCGCCAGGAGAAGTGTCCGAAGTGGAAGAGAGCGCGGTCGATGGCCCAGGCCGCGAGCCCGACCAGGACGGAGGCGGCGGCGAGCTCGAGGGCGTCGCGCCGCTCGTCCGGCTGACGGGGCGGGCCGGCGGGGGGACTGGGGGGCGTTTCCATGTATGTCATTATAGCGACTTCGGGTACCCTCGGGTGCCCGAAGTCGGACCGGTCGTCGTCTTGACCCTCGCCCTCGATGCGGCATATACTCTGGTCTGACCGCGATCCTATATGGACCCTGAGCCGCAGGCCGACCAGCCTTCACCGGGACCCGGCGCGCCGACGCCGCAGCCTGGCCGCGACCCGCGCGGGACCGGGTCACGATGGCGCCCCGCCAGCCGCAGCCGGATAGGGACGGTTGCGGCCGCGGTCTTCGCGGCGGCCCTGGCCGCGGGCATCGCCTTCAAAGACGATATCCGGCAGGTCCTGACCCCGCCCGCGGCGCCTCCTGGCGTGAGCGCGGCCGTCGCCCGGAATACCGGGCCGCAGTCCCCCGGCGGGATGCCGTCGCGCGTCGCAGTCGCAGCGCCCGCTCCGCAGCCGGGCCCGCTCCGGTCCTCGGAAGACGCCGCCCCGGTCCGCGAGGCGGGCGGCTCCGACGGCTTGGTGCCCTATCCGCAGGAGGCGGCGCCTACGGCGGCCCGGCCCGCCGCCCGAACCGCAGCCCAGCTCGCGCCGAGGCCGAGGCGGCGATTCCAGACGGTCCCGCACCTCTACGACCTCAATCCGAAGCCCAGCCCTCCCCCGGTCGTCCAGGACCAGCCCATCAAGACCAACGAGCTCCGTGCTCAGAAGCCCCCGCCCCTTTCGGATATCACCGTCAACAAGGCCCGGATACAGATCTTCGTGTGGGACGATAACTATGAAGACGATGATACGGTGAACATCTACCTGAACGGCCGGCTGGTCTACGAGAACCTAGTGCTGAAGAACGCCCGCCGATTCCACCCGCCTGCGCCGCTCCAGCTCGACCTCATCGCCGGGGCGAACGTGCTGACCGTGGAAGCCGTGAATATAGGCGACCCCGAGATCAACAGGCGCATGCACCTGCAGCCCTATAATTCCGCCGCCATCAAGTTCACCAGCGTCGTCAGGGGCTATATAGAGCAGGGCTGGTGGCTGGGGATGAAGGAGAAGGCGAGCATGCGGATCATCTACGCGCCGAGATACGGCGTCGTGGACGCGCACTAGTCGGGAGGGGCGATCAGTAACGAAGGAGGGTGGCCGCGATCTATACAGCCTGGTCCGGCACGACCTCGAAGGCTCCCAGCACCTCCGGCGGCATGCGCGCGGGCTTGCCGCTCTTGAGGTCCACCCAGGCCCATACGGTCAGGCCCCGGGCCAGAGCTCCCGCCTCGCCCGTGCGCACGATCTCGTAGCGCCTCTGCGAGGTGACCTGGCGCGCGCCGCAGACCCAGGTGCGGACCAGGAGGTCGTCTCCGGCGAGGGCGGGGCGCAGGTAGTCGATCTCATGCCGGCGCACCACCCAGGCCGCGCCCAAAGACAGGTAGCGCTGCGGCGGCCAGCCCTGGACCGCGGAGTGGGCCGCGGCCGCCTCCATCATCCAAGCCAAGAAGGCCTGGTTGCTGGCGTGGCCGAGCTCGTCGATCTCAGCACCAGCCACGCGGCGGCGATACTCAAAAATACGAGGCATATGCCCTCCGGGTATGTTATTATAGCGACTTCGGGCATCGCCGGGTGCCTGGGACCTGAAAATGGCTACAGAACCCGAGAAGAGCACGTTCGAGAACTCGTGCCTTGAGGCGCTCAAGGCCCTGAGCCGGACCATGGTGGAGCTCGGCCTCTATGAGCCGAGCCACCCTTCGGTGGCCGTCATATTGAAGGGAGGCGAGGACGCCATCGCCCAGGCCATCGCCGAGAGTCCGGGCGGGGAGCTCGTTTTTTCCAGGGACGAGGACAGGTGGCTGGCCAACGGGCACATCATCGGCCTGGTGCACCAGACGGGCGGCCCCGTCTTGGGCCTCATCAGCCGTTTGAAGCTCGCCAGCATCACCTTCCGGGCGGGTTTGACGTCCCAGGAGCTGATCGCCTTCTGCGAGCTCTCGGCGCAAAGGTCGGACGCGGCCATAGACCTGGCGGGCTTCCTCTCCGAGCGCGGTGTCATAAATATCGGGTTCAATGAGGCGGTCTACACCCAGGTCAATCCTGACGACCCGCAGGCGCCGGCGGCCCCGGAAGCGGCGGAGCCGACCCCGGCCCCCGGAGAAGGCGCCGAGGGCGCGGATCTGAGGAATTCGCTTCAAGGGCAGCCCATCGAGACGGCCCTGCAGATACTGATCCGCAAGGTGGCCGGGAGTTCGGACGAGCAGGCCAAGCTCTATGACCTGATCATCAATCAGCTGCGCCGCGAGATGGCGCAGATGGTGGTCCAAGCCACCGAGATGATGCACCAGGAAAAGAGCCTCGTCGAATTCGAGCGCGAGCGGACCCAGTCCGTCCTGCAGAACGTGGGCGCGGGGATCATCATCGTCGACCAAGAGGGAAAGGTCATCCTGATGAATCCCGCGGCCGAGGAGATCTACGGCGCGCCGTTCTCCGAGGTCGCGGGCAAGCCCATCACATCCCGGGCCGACGAGAAGCGCGTGGTGGCCATGGCCTCGGAGATCCAGGGCTCCGCGGACCGTCCGTTGAACAAGGACATCCAGGTCCAAGGCTCCGACGACATCAAGAAGACCATCCAGTCGTCCTGGGCTATCGTGAAGAACGAGGCCGGCCGGGTGGTCGGCGTGGTCCTGGCGCTCACGGACCTCGCCAAGCACCGGGAATTGGAGAAGGTGAAGCGGGAATTCGTGGCCCATATGACCCACGAACTGCGGGCCCCTATCTTCGCGACCCAGGCGGCGCTCGAATTCCTCAGGTCCCAATTCGAGGGGAAGCTCGACGAGAAGCAGGAGGGGACTTTCGCGGGCTCTCTTCGGAACCTCCAGCTCCTGGGCAGGCTCGTCAACGACATCCTTGATTTCTCCAAGATCGAGTCGGGGCAGATGACCGTTTATCGCAGGCCGGCGGACCCAGCGAAGATCGCGGGGGAGGCCGCCGAGAGCCTGAAACCCTGGGCGGCCTCGAAGAAGATCCACCTGACCATGGCGCTGGAGCCCGAGCTGGCCCCGGTCTGGGCCGATCCTCAGCGCACGGTCCAGATCCTGATCAATCTTCTGTCGAACGCCATCAAGTTCACTCCCGCCGAGGGGGCGATCGTCCTGTCGGTCTATCGGTCCAAGACCGAGCCGGACCGCTGGATAGAGTTCGCCGTCAGGGACACAGGCTGCGGCATCCCGGTCGCCGATCGGGAACGCATATTCGAGAAGTTCGTCCAGATCGGCAACAAGGAGATGCGCGCGGGCGGGACGGGACTGGGCCTGGCCATCGTCAAGTCGCTCGTCGATCTGCACGGGGGGCAGATATGGCTGGCCAGCGCGGAGGGCAAGGGCTCCACTTTCTATTTCACGCTGCCGATCCACAATGCTGAAGCCGAGCCCGCCCCCGCCCCCGCCCCCCGTCGGCCGTGGTGGAAAGCCCTTTTGGGAATCGGGTCGTAGCGGGAAATCGGCGTTATTTGACTCCGGGTTTTGTATTATAGCCCCAGCGGGCCCCCAGGGGCCCGCAGCGGGACAAAAAAGTGGACCCTAAGACCTCAGCCTCGCGCAGCCCGGGCGCGCCGCGTCCGAAAGTCATGATCGTCGACGACGATGAGAGCGTCCGGGACGCCTGCGGAGCGACGCTCTCCCGGCTGGGCTGCGACGTGGAGCTCTTCCCCGGCGGGGACGCCGCCCGGGCCAGGCTCGAGTCCGCGAGCTTCGACCTCGTCTTGACCGACATCTACATGCCCGGCTCCATCAACGGCGCCCAGCTCGTGGCCGAGATCAAGCGGCGCTCGCCGTCCACCGACGTGATCATGGCCCGGGCCTCAAGAGCGGCGCCTGCGACTATCTGACCAAGCCCTTCTCCCAGGAGTTCCTGGCCTCGGTGGTGAAGCGCGTCCTGGAGAAGCGCCAGCTCTCCGAGGAGCTCGGCCGCGAGAAGATCATGCGCGCGGAGCTGGAAGCCGCCTACCACGAGCTCCAGAAGGTGGAGCGCCTCAAGGAGGGCATCCTGGGCAGGGTCCACCACGAGCTGCGGGCCCCCATCGCCGTGGCCCTGCTCGCCGCGGAATCCCTGGGCGAAGAGTCCTTGAGCGAGAAGGGCCGGGGCCTGGTCAAGCTCGTGCGCCGCAGGATCGGAGACCTCCAGGAGCAGATCGAGGAGATTCTGCTCTACGCGAAGCTCCAGGAGAGCGAGGTCGGCGTGGAGCTTTCCGAGGTGGACCTGAAGCGGCTCCTGGAGACTCTCGTGGCCCGGCTCCAGCCGAATTTCAGGGAGAAGAACCTTGCCGTCGAGATCTCCTGCGACCCCTCGCTCGGCCCGCTGCTCCTTGACGCCGGCTTGATGGAGAACGCCTGCAAGCACCTCCTCCTCAACGCCGCCAAGTTCAGCGGGGGGGACGGGCGCGTCCTCATCGCGGTCCAGCGCAAAGAGGCGAAGGTCCTGATCTCCTTCACCGACCACGGGATCGGCATCCCGGAGGACCAGCTGCCCAAGCTCTCCGACGCCTTCTACCAGGTGGCGGAATGCCTGACGCGCGAGGTGGGCGGGTTGGGGCTGGGCCTGGCCATCGTGCGCCGTATCGCGGAGTCCCATGGGGGCAGCATCAGCGTCACGAGCCGCCTGGGCGAGGGCAGCACCTTCACCCTCGTCCTCCCGCTGAAGGCGGCGCCTCCCAAGCCTAGATGAAGGCGTTGGGCCGGGCAGTCCTGGCAGCGGCTCTGGTGTCGGGTTGTGCGAAGGCCAAGGCCCCGCCGCTGCCGGAGGTCCCGGTCCGGGTGGGCCAGGTCTCACGGATGCGCGTCCCGGTCACCGTCGAGACGGTCGGCGCGATCGAAGCTTACAACTGCGTGACCGTCCTCTCCCGCGTGTCCGGCGAGATCCTCGAGCGCCATTTCCGCGAAGGGCAGGCCGTCGCGGCCGGGGATCTGCTCTTCAGCATCGATCCCGGCCCCTTCCGGCAGAAGCTCAAGGATGCCGAGAGCCAGCTCGTCAAAGACGAGGTGCTGTTCAAGTACAACAAGGCCGAGGCCGGCCGTTTCGCCTACCTCTTCGAGCACGGAGTGGCCTCCCGCTCCGATTTCGAGAAGAACCAGTCCGCGAGCGCCGCTTTGGAGCAGATGGTCGAGTCCGGGCGGGCCGCGGTGGAGCAGGCCAGGCTCAACCTGTCCTATTGCGAGATCCGCTCCCCGATCTCGGGCCGGGCCGGGAACTATCTAGCCAACAAGGGCGCGGTCGTGGACGCCTACAAGACCCCGCTCGTCGTGGTCAATCAGACCCATCCGGCGAAGGTCGCCTTCTCCGTGCCCGAAAAGCATCTGCTCGACTTGAAGAAGCTGATCGCCTCGGCCGCGCCGGCCGTGTCGGTCTCCGTGCCGGAGACCACCTTGCAGCGCGACGGGGGCAAGATCTCCTTCCTGGATAACTCGGTGGACAAGACCAGCGGAATGATCCGGCTCAAGGCCGAGTTCCCCAACCAGGACGCCGCGCTCTGGCCCGGCCAGTTCGTGCGCGTCGTTCTGCTCCTGGAGACCTTGCCCGACGCCTTGGTCGCGCCGACCGAGGCCGTGCAGACCAACCCGCAGGGCGCCTACGTCTTCGTCGTGGCTCCCGACCGTACGGCCCAACTGCGGACGGTCGTGGTGAGCCAGACCTGCGGGCTCCTCTCCGTGATTAGCAGGGGCCTGCGGCCCGGCGAGACCGTGGTCACGGACGGCCAGAACAAGCTCAAGCACGGCCGCAAGGTCAAGGCCGTGGCCGCGGAGGCCTCGGCAGGAAAGGCCGGCTCATGACGCGCCGGACCGGCTGAGGGGCCGTGAACCTCTCCGAGAGCTGGATCCGCCGTCCGGTCATGACCACCTTGGTCATGGGCGGCATCCTCTTCTTCGGCCTGCTCAGCTACCGCCAGCTGCCGATCAACAACCTGCCGGACGTGGACTTCCCGACCGTCAGCGTCACGGCCAACCTCCCCGGGGCCAACCCCGAGACCATGGCCTCCACCGTGGCCACCCCGCTGGAGAAGCAGTTCTCCACCATCGCGGGCATCGAGTCCATGACCTCGGCCAGCACGTTGGGCTCCACCACCATCAACATCCAGTTCTCCTTGAACCGCAAGATCGACGCGGCCGCGCTCGATGTCAACTCCGCCATCGCCGCGGCCATGGGCGTGCTGCCGCGCAACATGCCCAACCCGCCGACCTACCAGAAGGTCAACCCCGCGGACATGCCCATCATCTTTTTGGCCGTGACCTCGGAGAGCCTGCCCGTGACCGCGCTCAACGACTTCGCGGAGAACGTGCTCATCGCGCACCTCTCCTCCGTGGACGGCGTGGCCTTGGTGGACTCGGTCCCGCCGCAGAGGTACGCCGTCCGTGTGCAGGTCAACCCCGAGCGCCTGGCCGACCACGGCATCGGCATCGACGAGGTGGCCTCGGCGCTCAAGAAGGGCAACGTGAACATGCCCGTGGGGACCCTGGACGGCCCCCGCTCCGCCTACACCTTGGACTCCAACGGCCAACTGCGCAGCGCCAAGGAGTTCAACTCGCTCATCGTCGCCTACCAGAACGGCTACCCCTTGCGGATCCAGGACCTGGGGCGGGCCATCGACGGGGTGGAGAACGACCGCACCGGGATGACTTATTACAAGGGCGGCAAGAAGCACTTGGGCCTGGTCCTGCGCGTGCGCAAGCAGATCGGGGCCAACACCGTGGCGGTGGCAGACCGGATCAAGGCCAAGCTCCCGGCCCTGCGCGCGGCCATGCCCGGGGCCGTGGACCTGGACCTCGTCTACGACCAGTCGGACTTCATCCGGGAATCGATCAATGACGTCCAGCTCACCATGGTCGCCACCATCGTCCTGGTCGTGGTGGTCATCTTCCTTTTCATCCGGGCTCTCAAGCCGACCATCATCCCGAGCCTGGTCGTGCCGCTCTCCTTGGTGGCGGTGTTCCCGCTCATGGGCTTGCTCGGCTACACCCTCAACAACCTCTCCCTCATGGCCCTGACCCTCTCCATCGGCTTCGTGGTGGACGACGCGGTCGTGGTCCTGGAGAACATCATCCGCCGCATGGAGGCGGGGGAGACCGCCGAGGAGGCGGCGCTGCGGGGCTCGCGCGAGATCGGCTTCACGGTCCTGTCCATGACCGTGTCCTTGGCCATCGTCTTCGTGCCCATCATGTTCATGGGCGGCATCCTGGGCCGGCTGTTCCGGGAGTTCTCCGTGTGCATCACGGCCGCGATCCTGTGCTCGGGCTTCCTGTCTTTGACCTTGACCCCGATGCTCGCCAGCCGACTGCTCGCGGGCTTCACCCAATCCTCGCAGGGCCGCTTCTTCTCGGCTTTGGAGCGGGGCTTCGAGGCCATGCGCCAGGGCTACGCCCGGTCCTTGGCCTGGACCATGCGCCGCCGCCGCCAGGCCCTGATCTTCACGGCGGTGGTGACGGTCGCCATGATCCTCGTGTTCAAGGCTTTGCCCAAGGGCTTTCTGCCCACCCAGGACCAGTATTTCTTCCGCATCTTCTCCCAGGTGGACGACAAGACCTCCTACATCGACATGGCCCGCCACCAGGAGCTCCTGGACGAGGCCCTGCTCCAGGACCCGGACGTGGCCTCGGCCGAGTTCTGCTCGATCGTGGGCTTCGGCGGCGACAACAAGGCCTTGGTCTTCGTGAGCCTCAAGCCCCGCAGCCAGCGCCGGCACTCGGTCGACGAGATCATCGCGCGCCTGCGGCCCAAGCTCAACGCGGTGCCGGGGCTGGTGGTCTCGCTGGTCAACCCTCCGGTCATCACCATCGGCTCGCGGCTGGCCACGGCCCAGTGGCAGTTCACCCTGCAATCGACCGACCTCGACGACCTCTACAAGCACGGCGCCTTGATGGAGGACAAGATCCGCAAGATGCCGGCTTTGACCGACGTCAAGTCGGACCTGGAGATCCGCAAGCCCAAGCTGGCCATCGAGGTGGACCGGGACAAGGCCTCCTTGCTGGGCGTGACCTTGGAGCAGGTCCAGGACGCATTCTACTCGGCCTACGGGGCGCGGCAGGTCTCCATCATCTACGCCCCGACCAACTTCTACTACGTGATCCTGGAGGTGGAGCCCCGGTTCCGGCAGGAGCCGCTCTCCCTTCAGAAGCTCTACATCAGGTCCTCGGGCGGCAGCCTGATCCCCCTGGGCACCGTGGCCCGGGTCACCGAGACCGTCTCGCCCCTCTCGGTCAACCACTCGGGGCAGATCCCGGCCGCCACCATCGCGTTCAACCTCAAGCCCGGCCAGTCCATCGGCCCGGTGATCGAGGAATTGAAGCGCTACGCCCACGAGACCCTGCCGGCGACCATCAGCACGAGCTTCCAGGGCACGGCGCAGGCCTTCCAGTCCTCCCTGTCCAGCATGGGCTTCTTGCTCGTGGTCACCGTGGTCCTCATCTACCTGGTGCTGGGCATCCTCTACGAGAGCTTCATCCACCCCCTGACCATCCTGACCGCCCTGCCGCTGGCCGGCTTCGGGGCGCTGGCGGCCCTGTGGCTGCTGCGCATGGAGCTCGACATGTACGCCTACGTCGGCATCATCATGCTGGTGGGCATCGTCAAGAAGAACGGCATCATGATGGTGGACTTCGCTCTGGAGGCGGAGCGCTCCCAGCAGCTCGGCAGCGAGGCCGCCATCACCCAGGCCTGCCTGGCGCGCTTCCGGCCGATCCTCATGACCACGCTGGCGGCCATCTTCGGCACCCTGCCCATCGCCCTGGGCCTGGGCGCGGGCGGCGAAGCCCGCCAGCCCCTCGGCGTCGCCGTGGTCGGCGGGCTCCTCTTCTCCCAGCTCTTCACCCTCTACATCACGCCGGTCTTCTATGTCTACATGGACGGGCTCTCGAGGCGGCTGGGCAAACGGCCAGGAGGCGCTCCTTGAAACGCGACGCGGACAGCCTGTTCAGCCCGTCATTCCCGTTCCACAAGCTCCTCTGCGAACAGGCGCGGCTCTTCGCCGAGAGCGCCGCGGCCTTGGCCGCGGTCCTGCAGGACGGCGGCGATATCTCCGAGAAATGCTCCCGGGTCCACGCCGTCGCGGGCGCGGCCGAGGCGGGCGCGCGCGAGGTGGCCCGCCAGCTCTCGCTCACCTTCCTCCTGCCGCGCGACCGCGACGACATCCACGAGCTCAACCTCGCCTTCTCCTCCTGCATCCAGGCGGCCAAGGCCGTGGCCGTCCGGGTCGGCCTTTACGGCCTCAGCCAGGTCCGCGGCCCGGCCCGGGAGCTGGCCGCGGACATCGTGGCGATGGCCTCGGCGATCGAACAGATGCTCCGGATCATGAACCGCGGCCAGGGCGTGGAGGCGCAGGTCCGCGGCGTCGCCCAGGCGCGGGAGGAAGCGGACCGGTTCCTCCTGGTCGGCCTGGGCGAGCTCTACGAGCTGCCCGCCTCCCGGCCCGAGGGCGTGCTCGAGATCGTCAAGTGGTCCCACGTCTACGACCGGATCGAGGCGGTGATCGACCGCGCCGAGCGCGTGGCCCAGATCATCGAGGGCATCGCGCTCAAGCGCGTGTGACGCTCGCCCCTACTTCTCGAGCCACTTGAGCTCGACCCGGCGGTTCATCAATCGGCCGGCCGGCGTCTTGTTGTCCGTGATCGGCACGGAGGGGCCGTAACCGTTGGCCACCAGCCTGTCCCTCTCGATGCCCTGGGACACGAGGTAGTCGACCACGGACTGCGCCCTGGCCTGCGAGAGCTTCACGTTGGCGGCATCGGGACCGATGTCGTCCGTGTGTCCCTGGACCTCCACCTTCACGTCCGGGAACTCGGCCAGCTCTTGCGCCACGAACTCCAGAACCTCCTGGGAGCCTGACGTCAGCGCGGCCTTCCCGAACTCGAAGACCACCCCCTGCAAGACGCCGCGGGACTTGGTCACCAGCGGGCAGCCCATCTCGTCCACTTTGGTCCCCCGGGGTGTGTCGGGGCACTTGTCCGCGGGGTCCGGGACGCCGTCGCCGTCGCTGTCCACGATCACCGGGCAGCCTTTTTCGTCGACCTCGGTCCCAGCCGGCGTGTCCGGGCACTGGTCGATGCCGTCGGGCACGCCGTCATGGTCGGAGTCGATCGGCTTCTCGGGCGCGCGGACGGCGTCCGCCGGCGGCCGGCCTCCGAAGAAGAACGACACCCCGCCCGTCGCTTCGACGTTGTGCTGGCGCTCGGAAGCCAGTTTGTCGATCTCCGTATAGATGTAGCGGCCGTCGACCCGCAGGGCGAGCCAGTCGGTGAAGAACCAGTGGAAGCCCAGGCCGGCGTTCACGCCCAGGTCGTCTGAGGTGTAGGATTGACCGACCACCGTGCGTTCCCAGCCCGGCCCCAAGGCCAGGAAGGGCCGGAACGGTTTCCCGGGCAGGAAGTGATACAGCAGGTCGAACCGGAAGGATTGGATCGAGGCGCCGTCATTGGCGCGCAACGCGCGATCGGTCTTGGTGAACAGCCACTGATAGGAGGGCTCAAGGCTGATGCTGGCAACGAGCCAGTACGCGATCCTGCCGCCCACGAGACCGCTGTCCTTGAGATGGTCCGTCCCGTAGTCGTCGAGAAGGAAGCCCTGGCCGCCGTACGCGCCCAACTCCCAGGCACCCTGCTTGCCTCCATCGGCCGCCGCCGCCGGAGCCGACAGAAAGACCGCGAGTCCCAGAGCGCCCAGGAATCTCCTACGCATCATCCCTCCGAGTCCGAAAGTTCAGAAACGCTCCCACCTGCGATATAATAGCTCATCCCGGCCCCCAAGGGGGCCGGGAGAAGGACGACAGCTCATGATAAGGCCCTGGACCGAGGACGTGGTCTACATGATCCTCATCGACCGCTTCCACCGGGGAGGGAACCCGGCCCTGCCCCCCGAGCCCCCCTTCCATGGCGGCAACCTCGCGGGCGTGCGCGAGAAGCTCGACTACCTCGGAGACCTCGGCGTGACGGCCCTCTGGCTGAGCCCGGTGTACCAGAACCAGCGCGACGGCTACCACGGCTACTGGCCCGTGGACTTCTACGCGGTCGACCCGCGCTTCGGGACGCTGGCCGAGCTCCAGGAGCTGGTGCGGGAGTGCCATGGGCGGGGCCTCAAGGTCCTGCTCGACATGGTCCTCAACCACGCGGGCTACGACCATCCCATGGCGCGCGACCCGCGCACCCGCGCCTGGTTCCACCACGGGGGCGAGATCCGCTGGTTCGACCAGAAGAGCCTGGAGCGCGGCTCCTTGCACGGCCTGCCCGACTTCGCCCAGGAGAAAGACGAGGTCGCGCGCTACCTCATCGACATGTCGCTGTGGTGGCGGGAGCAGACCGGGGTGGACGGCTTCCGCCTGGACGCGGTCAAGCACGTGCCCGCCGCCTTCTGGAAGCGCTTCAGCCGCGAGCTCCACGCCCGGGCCGGACCGGATTTCCTGCTCCTGGGCGAGGTGCTGCGCGGCATCCCGCGCTACATCGCGCGCTACCAGCGCGAGGACGGCATCGACTCCCTCTTCGACGTGCCCTTCGCCGACACGGTGCGCAGCGCCTTGAGCCGCGACAGCGAGGAGCCCGGCGCGAGCTTGCTGCAGCGCCTGCGCGAGCTTCGGCGCGAGTGGCGCACCATGCTCTTCAACGAGATCCTGCGCAAGCTCTGCGCTGGCCGCCCGACCGACATGCGCTGGTTCTCCGACCTGGCGCACTCCGAGCGAGCCTACGCGCGGCCCGAGCTTCTGGCCCCCTTCATAGACAACCACGACATGAGCCGCTTCGCCAGCGAGGCCCAGCCCTCCCTGCCGCGCCTGAGGATGGCCTTGGCGCTGCTGATGACCTGGCGCGGGATACCGGTGCTCACCTACGGCACCGAGTCCGGCATGCCGGGCCGGACCCACGGAGACCACCGGGGGCCCATGCGCTTCGGCGCGGCCCCCGAACTGCACGCCGACCTGCGCGCCCTCATCCGTCTGCGCCGCGCGACGCCCGCCCTCACCGCGGGGAGCCAGCGCCAGGTCTTCGCGGACCGGGAGGTCTACGCTTTCCTGAGGGAGGCTCCGGAGAGCCGCGTGCTGGTGGCGCTCAATAATTCCAGCCTGCACCAGCGGCGCGCGCTCGAACTTCCCGAAGGGGCGCCGACCGGAGCTTGGCGCGACGCGCTCGGCGGCGAGGAGTTCCACGTCCCAGGCCGGGCTTTGGACCTGCGCTTGGAGCCCCGCAGCGCGCGCATCCTCGTTGCGAGCCGCCGCTGACTCCGCCCGCTACTTCTTCGGGCCGGGCTTGCGCTGAGCCGGGGCGGCCCGGGTCGGCTTGGGCGCCGGTCGGGCGGCCTGGAGGCCGGGCTGGGGCTCCACTTTGGCGACCGAGAATTGGGATATGCGGCTTTGGAACTGGTCGTACTGGATGCGCAGACAGAACAGGCTCAGGTCCACGATGAGGAGCCCGAGGCAGATGACCCCCGTGGTGTGGAGGAGCACCTTCCACAGCTTCTTGTCCGCGGCATACACGGCGAAGGCCCAGCGGATGTTGTAGACGACGATTGGCACAAGGAGCAGCCAAGTGAAGAGTATTTTGGTCGGTGGGCTGAACATTTTATCCTGTCTCCCGGTCCCGGGTTGATGCGTCGTCCTGTAGAGAGGATACAATGGCTGGCGAGGCAAGTCAACCGAGCGCAGGACCTCGCCAGCCGCGCACTGGCGTAGAGCGTGTCTTCCATCTATACTAAGGATATGTTCCCCGCGGGCGCGCAGCGATGCCTCCTGGCGGCCCTGCTGCTGGCCGCGGCCCCGGCGCGGGCCGCGACCTCGCGCGCGGCTGCGGAAGCCGTCACCGAGGCGCATCTCTCCGGCCAAGTCGGCTCGGACCTCGCGGTCCCCAAGGTCCAGCTTCAGATCCCGGCCGTCGGCCTGACGCTCGCCCCGGCCTTGCGCGCGCCCCTGCTCGCGCCCCAGGTGACGCCGACGCCCCTGCCCGCGCCGGCGCCGGGGCTCACGGCGGCCGCGCCTTTGTCCCCGGCGGTCCAGTTGGCCGAGGGCGTCAAGACCTCGGCCGTTGCCGCCCAGGCGGAGCCGGGGGACGCGCCCGAATCGGAAGAGTCCCTCACGCAGGCCGGGCGGGTGGTCTTCGACCAGGCCCAGGCCGCCCCGGCCCAAGATGCGGCCCCGGTGACGGCCCAGCCCTTCTCCTTGGGCCGGTGGCTGGGCGGCCTGCTCAAGCGCGGCGACCAGGTCCCGCCTTGGCCCGGCCGCGCCGGAGACAAGCTCCGCGTGGGCGGTCGGAGCTTCACGCTCGCTGACCGGCTCGGCGAAGGCAACAGCTCCGTGGTGTACCGGGCCGAGGGCGGCCGCTACGGCTACGCGGTCAAGCTCATCCATCCGGAGTTCAAGGACATCCCCTACTACGGGGCCGAAGCCGAGGCCCTCAAGCTCCTGGACCTCACGGACATCCCGCACGCCCGGCTCGCGGCCCGCAGCGAGGACGGCCTGGTCGTGGTCAAGGAGGTGGTGCCCGGGGAGACCGGCGCGGCTCTGCTCAAGCGCGGTCCGCTGAGCCAGCACTCCCAGGACAACCTGGCCGAGCTGGCCGCGCGCCTGCTGGCCATCGGCTACACCGGCGACCTGGCCCCGGGCAACCTGGTCTGGAACCATTGGGAGAGCGCCTGGACCCTCGTAGACGGCGGCGGCTTCCGCATGGCCCATCCGCGCGAGACGCTCAAGCAGCTCCTGCAGAGCGGCTTCTTCGCCCCCGGCCAGGCCGACCCGGGCAGCTTCCTGGCCGCTGTGCGCGGGCGCCTGGGGCCCGGCTCCGAGGCCTGGGCCAAGGTCGTGAGCGATGCCGCGGCCGAGCCCGCGCTCGCGCCGGCCTTCGCCGCTCTGGCCGCGGCCGACCGCGCGGCACCGGCCGCTCCGAAGCTGGAGTTCTCGCCCGGCCGCGCCGCCAAGGGCCTGGACGATTCCTGGCTGGCTCCGCAGGAGGCGCGCAAGCGCCTGGGCTTCGACCCGCAGACCGTGAAGGAGCGCTTCAACCTGCATTCCGACGACCCAGGCAAGCTCAACACCGAGGTGCGCCAGCTGAACCTGCCCGACGGCCGGGTCCTGGTGAGCAAGCGCTCCAGCGCGGAGATCATCCGCAACGAGGTCTTCATCCGCCGCGTCGTCCGCCGCTGGTTCGGCCGCTACTTCGACACCCCGGCCTCCGTGGCCTATCCCCTGGGCGGCGGCGAGGCTCTGATGGTCATGGAGCGCAGCCCCGGCGGCAGGTCCTACCTGGACACCAGGCTTTCCTTGCCCCAGCGCGCGGCCCTCGCGGTCTTGGTGCACAGCTTCGGCCTGGGCGACGTCAATGAGGGCAACGTGCTCTACGAGGAGGGCGGCCGCGCCGCGCTCATCGATTTCGAGCAGGCCCTCTCCTCCCACAGGCCGGTCGTCTCGCGCATCCCGGACGAAGGCATCGCGGCTGAGATGCCCTGGCTCTCGCGCCGCAGCCTCAACCGGGCCGAGGACTACTTCCCGGCCGCGGCCGCCTGGCGCGGCCTCCTGGCCCGGCCCGAGACCCAGGCGGAACTGCGCGCCATGCTCCTGGCCAGCGGCTTCAAGGCCGAGGATGCGCCGGGAGTGCTCGCCCGGGTCCAGGCCAACGCGGCGCGCCTGGAGTGGATCATCCAGGCCGACGTGGAGTTCGTCAACCAGTTCGCGCGGCGAGCCACGCCCTGAGCCCGATCTCCGGCCCGGGACTGCCGCATAAGGGGCCGGCCGCCCGGGCTCACAACGGACCGGCGCCGACCGGAGTGTCGGATCGGGATAGGGGCCGGCGAGTTTCTTCGCCGGTCCCCTCCCACACCACCGGACATGCGGGTCCGCATCCGGCGGTTTGAAAAGTTGAGGTTACGCCGCAAGCCGAGGCACCCCCAGTCGGTCGAAGAAACTCGGAGGAA